>NZ_JACJOV010000089.1:0-63164 GCF_014695745.1 Leptolyngbya sp. FACHB-671
ACTGCTGTTTTGATAGCGAGTTTTTAATTCCTCACGACTGAGGTGTTTTGCCAGTGTAATTGTACGTCCCATCCTTCTATCTTATAGTGTTACTCCACAGCCGGATTCCGTATAACAGGATTATGCAGAAGCTTTAACCCAACAATCATCTTCAATTCGCTGGCGCATCTGTTCACGGTAGCGTTGAGCAGTCAGTTGATGTTGTTTCGGATAGAAGTGGTCTCGAATCGGTCCAAACGCCGCGAGAAATCGTTGTGCTTGTTTGGGTGATTTGGACTTCCGCATCCGCTGCTCTCGTACTCGAGTTGGTTGATGCGAGTTCTCTGCACGAGTTGTTTAATCACTTGTGCTGTTGATGCTCCACGCTCTTGAGTATCAGGTTCTGGACGGCTTTGTAGCCCTTCAATTTGTCCATTACAATCACCCGATGCACAAAGCCTTGCTGCTTGAGAAACTTGCGGAAAAACTGTCTCGCTGCCTTGGTATCTCGATGCTGTTGCATCTAGGTGTAATGAAATCAGTATGCGATCGCCCTTAGCTATCTTCTCCCTCGGTTTTAGGCTGGTCAGAATGTTGTCCTGCATCGAACACAATACAAAAGGTAGCTGCTGGTATCAAACGTTGCAAGGCTCTCAATTGGGCTTCTGCATCGCTGCGACGACGAAAACGGGCGACAACCAGGGATGTAGGGGATCTCGGTTAGGATGGCATGGGAAAGCGATCGATCGCGCTATTGCGTCGCAGCAAGGGTATAATTCCGAAGATTGCTTCAAAAAACCACACGAGCAACACAACAAATTCAAGGCAATGGTATTGCAGGCTTTCCCAGGCTGATCCTGCTGGGTTCGATCGTAGGCAAGCCACTTACAGCTCAATTCACTCATCCCACTTCCTCTCACGTAATAGAAGATCCAGCTTTCCCAGTTCTCCTTTCTCCAGCTCAACTTAAAATTCTTCAACCTGCTGCCTAAAGTGAGGGTTATTTCAATGACTTAACCTTGAGCAGTAAACTGTTTCCAAGCAGATAGATTTGATGTTCCAGAAAGTGCCTGGGTAAGTAGATCTGCCAAGTGCTCTGCTTTTGAGTGATTAGACTGGTTATAGTCACAGATGTGGATATCGATCGTAATTTTGCCGTGTTCAGGCCAGAAATGTAGCGCAACGTGGGATTCTGCCAGCAGAACGGCAGCAGAGACCCCATGAGGGGTGAAGGTGAAGGAGGTTTCACCGACAATGGTGAGTTCTGCTTCCTGAACGGCTGTTCTAAGCAGGTTAATAAACTCTGATTCTGTCCAGCTGTAGACCGTTTGGATGACTGGAAGAATAGCAGCAAAGTGGTGAGAGGTGAGGAGAAGAGATTGCATCATGATGGAAGTCAGACCCCATAAATCCGTTGTCCATCACCTCCTAGGATAGTCAAACTCCTGGGGTTAATCATCCGTCCAACAGAGACTTCAACGTCTCCACTCCAGTTCTCAATACAAAGGATATGATTGCCGTTACTGGAATAGTCAAAATATTGACACTGCTCTGCCTGATTCAGCGTTGCACCTTCTCGGTGCATTTGAGCGGTTCCGCGTTCGTCGAGATAATAAGTCATTTCTCCAAAACAGATTTGCTCAGGGGGATAATCCAGAATATTGAGTGCTTGAGTTGTTTCTAACCAGGCAACTTTAACCTGATCATCCTCTTCAATCGAGAGCCAACGGATTTCTTCGTTGTCTTGCAGTAAATACTCAATCCATCTATAGTTGTGGCTTGTATAGATGAGTTTGTCTTCTACAACCCAGTCTTGGTCTAGATACTGGACGATATCCCCAATTCTGAGGGTGAGAACATTAGGGAAATTAGCAGACAGCGATCGGCGACGTTTTACAGGAAGACTGAGTTGGGAGCGGTACACAACAATTAGGGTTGCAGTGATAACAATAGCAATGATGCTAATCCAGATAAAGGTCAACATGGGATTAGTAATAAGTTTTCCAGTGAGCGTCCGTTTGGTATCGTACTAATACAGGATCTCCCAGGCGGTTCACCTTAACGTTCCCAAGCACAATGTCCTTTGGTAGATCGAACAGATGCTGTAGCAGGGCAGGGGTAAGAAACTTTGTAGGAACCTGTAGGTTCAGAGTTTCCGGTTGAATGGGGGTGCGCGCAGCTAATACAAATCCCCAGGGTCCAAAGCTGGGCACGTCAACAGTGTAGGGATGAACCGATAGCCCAACAGAATCTAGAGTTGTGACGATGCAAGCGAAGGCTTTGGGCGCAAAGAAGGGACTAGAGGCTTGCGTGACGAAGATACCATCTAGAGCCAAGCGTGGCAGTAACCGCTGATAAAAGCCTTGCGCGTATAGTTTGGCAATAATGTCGCGGTCAGGATCTGGAAAGTCGGCAACGATAACATCGAATGTGTCAGTTAAACTAGGAACTGTGACAAAGGCATCAGCGTGTTTGACCTCGACGCGCGGGTCTTGAAAAGCATTAACGTTAGCGTTGGCTAGAAAAGGATGCTGCTGTGCGAGTTTGACTATGGCAGGGTCTAGGTCGATCAGAACGACTCGTTTCACCTCTTTCCACTTCAAGACTTCGCGCAGGGCTAGCCCATCTCCTGCACCCATCAGCAGTACCTGTTCACGGTTGTTGTTGGCACTTATAGCTGGATGAACTAGTGCTTCGTGATATCTGTATTCGTCGAGACTGGAAAACTGTAGGTCACCGTCTAAATAAAGTCTTAAGTCTTTTGCTTGACGAGTTAATACAATGCGCTGGTATTGAGTTTGAATGCGGCTGATGATTGGAGCCCTGTAGAGGTTGTTCTCCAGTCGATTGCTTACGGCTACCGTGAATGGAGCGAAGGTGCAAAGACCAAGGCACAGAGCAATCCCCCATCGCTTCCATTGACGTAAGGATGGAAAATTGTAGCTGAGAATTACAACCATTGCCGCTGGAAATATACCGACAACGGCAGCTGAGGGGAATAGCCCAATGGTTGGCAGCAAAATGACCGGCAGCAGTAATGAGCCTGCGAGTGCGCCAAGGTAATCTAGTGCCAAGACCCCAGAAAGGGCATCTCGAACTCCCGTTTGTTGTTCGAGTAGCCGTGTAAGGACGGGAACTTCGAGACCTGCCAGCGTTCCCAAGATTAAGGTGACGAGGGTTAGCCCAATCCAGACGGGTCCATTAACTACAAACAGAGCGAATAGAGCCAATGGAAGTAGAGCGCTGAGAGGAGCTATCCAGAGTTCGATCTTGATAAACGTGGATAGAAGCGACATTTGCTCTGTGTGTGGATTTGCCGTAGTAGGGACAATAAATCGGCTGAGATAAGAGCCAATGCCCATTGCTGCTAAAAATCCGCCTACGGCGACTCCATAGGAGAGAGCTTGATTTCCGACTAAATAACTGGTTAAAGTGCCCAGTAGTAGCTCGATCGCCAATCCACAGCTAGAAGAGACGGCTGTGGCCGCGAGAAGGGTATATTGCTGGTGGCGTTTGAGCGTAAAGGGGAGAGGGTTGAACTGTTGCATGAAACAGAAAATTCCTTATTTGCCGTCTCCTGGTCCACCGCCAACAAATTCCCCGTAGCTGGCTCGATCGGGAGCAGGTACCCAAGTCTGGTTATAGTAATAGCCTGATAGGTTGGTATTGTAGCGGGACCAGTACATGGTCTGCTCTTCTTGCCTTAGATTTAAGGCAGAGATTTGAGTGCAGCCTGCGAAGAGTGTTACTCCTGCAATAAGACAGGCAGCGATCGCAAAAACGGGGTAAATCATGATTTGAAGGTGATGAGGTTAAACTTCTTTACTACGGAGCCGCAAAGACAGCGCGGTCAAGCTGCCTGTTCCAAACAGACCAGCCCAGAAGAAACGACTGTCAACGGCTCTATTGGTCACGGAGACTATAAATGATACTGGTTCTTCTACGTCTTGTCCCATTGGGTCGGTATGGTCAAGAACTTGAACGCTGATTGTTAGAGTTTCATCTTGATTTGATTTGATGTCTAACCCGGCGTTTAGATCTGTTTCTGACCAATATTCTCCATCTTCGTAGCCAGATTCTGACCCAGCATCCTTTATTGCACTAGCAACAAGATTACCTTGAGCGTCTCGAACTTGCACTTCGTAGGAAACCCAACGATTTTGGGCAGGGGCAGCAGTGATGTTGATTCGAAGTGCGCCAATTGCAGCAGGTTGGATTTGGATAGGCTGGAGTGCTGCCGAGTCTTCGGGTGCAATGGTGAGGGTTTGGGTTGCCAGATTGGTTTCAATAAGGGGACTACAGACGAGTGCGGCCAGCATCACTACGGTCGCAACTCCGCTCAAGCAGATCCAGAGACCGGATTGGCTAGACCCGTTGGGTTGCCAAGATGTCATGAAAATTGGAGTGAGTGTGAGGAATGGGTTCAGGCTATTAAATATAATAGAGGCAATTAAAAGCAGTTCAGAACTTGCTTCGTCTATCTTATTTAGATACAAACGTGTTAAGTTTGATTTCTTGAAAATTGGAGACAGTTTGCGTGTTAATAACAGTAGAAAGAGTCGCTGCAACAGTTGGATGGGCTTTGATCGGAGTACTTCTATTGTATGCAGCTATCCGATTGTTTGATGCCGTGGATCCAATTAACTATCAAACGGAAATTCGACAGGGGAATATTGCTGCTGGGGTAGTTGTGGCAGCACTGATCATAGCAACAGCTGCCATTATTATTTCAGTCATTGTTACTTAGCGGGAGGTGGGTAGTAGTATCTATAACCCACTTCAAGCAGATGCTAATGATCGCGATCGGAGAAAGGATCGTTTTCAAAATTGACATTATTACAGCCAAAATTTTCAATTCAATGACGCTGCGAGCGCTGCAGTCCTCCAAAAACTGTTGGTGGCTTGGACATTGATGAAGAGTGCGCTCTATCAGTTGATTCCCCTATAAGTACCAATAGAATCTGCTTAAACGGTAAACGCTCTACCCGTGCCCCATTCTCGAATCTGCCATTCTCGAACTCTGCAACCCTCACCTTGAGGACTGGTTTGCAAAATCCGTTTATGCTCCCAATCGATCGTCAACTCCGAGGTTGACCAAAGGGCAGTGCCTTCGCGCCAAGAAATCGTCGATCGCTGAATTTCCCAGGGAACTCGACCCGATCGACATAAGCCTAACGAGATTTCGCAACCCAGATAATCCTGCTGTTCCTGGAGGGTGGTTGAAGTCATTAGACAATCACTTAAAGTCTCGGCATCGGGCAGGGCAACCGAACGGTTGTGGCTGTAGATGAAATAATCTCCGGCGATGACTAACCCAGCTTGCCAGTCCAAAAACGAGCCAAAAGTATCGTCTGGTGCTAATACAAGTGCCGTAAAGTCTCCATCTCCATTGTCAATCTTGTGCCATTCCTCTCGATACACCTGATCCACGCCCTCCTCAATCAAGATATTGTTTTGCCAGTAGAGCAAGCCAATATCTCGAACGGATTGTGGGGGGTGGTAATCGATGTATCTCACCCACTGACACTGCCCCTGCTCAAACTGAGTGATACCTGCAAATCCCTGCTGCCTGGATAAAGCAACAATCTCGGCTTGTGTAAGGGATGAGAAACTTGCCTGCTTCAGGTCAGGGCGATCGAAGGGAAGCCGGAGATCGGCAAAGCAAGAGGAGGTTTGCAGGTAAAAGACTTGGGTTTGAGTGTCACGCTGCCCATCTGGAGTTTCGATCGACAGCCGCCTCCACAGCCCTCTCAGCCATTCAGGAACAGTACTTGCTATCATTTGAGTTGCGGTTCGACATGCAGAATAATGTTGATCCTAAACTAAGTTTCAAGCTTCAACATCTTTCGACTCAAGGCACCCCCAATCAATTTTTTGAGGTGCTTCAGTAGTTAAAAATCCAGTTCATGAAGTGTCTCTTCCTCATTCAATTGATTCACTTCAGTTGATTAATGTAGAAAAACCCAATCCTGGTCAAGCGGGATTGCCATCTTCAACCTGTATTTCATTGTCTGGTGAGGTTGTCCTCATTAGGTAATGAAACGTCCACAACAACACCTGTCATATGATTCGTTCTGTTCAATCGGCTCTTTTGTTGAGTGTGTTGGCGATCGCTCCATTAGAAAACGCCATCAATTCCGCTTATTCTGCAATGGCTCAAACCCCAACGGCTGCGGCAGTCTGTAATCCAGACGTATCCCTACAAAATCAATTAGGAATGGTAGAGGAGCAGGCACGTTCTGCCCTTGAGCAATCTAAGCAAGCGGAAGCACTGCAATCATTACAAGAAGCGTTGGCGATCACCATTCAGCTACGAGACACGCGCCTTCAAGCAGATTTGTTACAGCGGTGGTTGTTAGATAATAGTGAAGGCTATCCAACTACAAGATGGCAGCGATTAACACAAAACATTGATCAGCAAGACCAATCGGCTCAGCTTCAAACCCTCCTGGGACAGTTTTTGCAAATCGCAAATCGCCTCACGACATCCCACAGCTTTATCAAAACTCGCTCGTTAGCGGCGATCGCCCGTTACTACACCACCTTAGATCCGAGTCAAACTCAGCAGCCCGCGCAAGTGCTAGAGCAAGCTCGTCAGGCAGCAAGATTCATTCGGGGTGAAGTGTTTACCGCAAATGCGTTGATTGATGTCGCAGAAGCCTATGCTTTGATGGACGACGCAACATCAGCACAGACCGTTCTCATGCAAGTAGAGCAAGCAGTTCAGCAGATTCCACCGAATACCTCTGAGCCGCTTAAGTTAGTCATCATTCAACGAATGGCAACCACCTACGCCCAGATTGGCGACTTCACAACTACCCGCCAAATTGCCGACCGCTTGCCCGCTCAATCTGAGATTCAGTCATTCGCCTTACAGGGAATTGTTGAAGGATACATTGCCGCTGGCGACTTGCCCCAGGCAGAAGCATTAGCGGAATCCATTTCTGTGATCACTCACCGAATTCGGGCATTTGAGAAACTGGCGATCGCTTATCACAACGCCAATCAGCCCGACAAAGTTGATCAACTGATGCGTCAGGCAAGACAACTGGCAGAGCCAGCAGTGAGCTTACCTAACCCAGAATTTACCTTGAGAAACTTAGTCGAGACCTACTTGCAGTTAGGACAACGCGAAGAAGCTCTGGAATTGACACAAACCTCTTTAACGTCATCGCGACAAGAAGTAACTAAAACTGTGATGCTTGCCTTTAGTCAAGCTGGGCAAAACGACGTAGTTGAATCGTGGCTATCAGAACAGTTGAGCTATATCGAGACGGTTCCTGACTCCTGGGAACAGCGCCTTTACTTAGGGGACGTGTTTCGACTGGCGATCGCCACCCAGCAGTTTGAATGGATTGGCAAGGAATGGAACCGCATTGCTGCGATCGATTATGGCCCTCCAGATCAGCAAATGGTCGAAATCGCAACTGCTTATGCTGCCAGTGGTCAACACGTCGAGGCGGCTGAATGGGCACAACAACTTCCCCTTGCCAATCGTCCAGTTTTGCGGGTTCGATTGCTCACTGCGATCGCCCTCGCCGCCCATCAAGCAGGTCAAACCACTTGGGCAAACGACTTGCTCGAGCAGACCTTGGAAAGTGTAGATTCTCTCGCCGCCACTTATCAACGCCAATTTCCCGATGACTTGACGCAGAGTCCTCTGATCAAGCCCAGCGCCCTCACTGCTATTGCGGTTGTATATTCCCAAACTGGGCAAACTGACCAGATGCGCCAACTCTTGCAGCAGGTCAGCCAATTAGATCCTTCTCTCACCGATCCGACATTCGGTGGCCCAGTTGATCAGCCCTTTTCCGTATTCATGGATGCGAAACAATATGTAGGGGCTCTACAACTCGCGCAAGCCACTGCCACTTCAGAGGTTCGCCAGTCGCGCTTACAAACTAGTGCCACGGCTCTGTTGCAGCAAGATCGTTTTGACTTAGCGCTGCCCGTCGTCGATCAGCTCACCGAGGCAAGTCAAAAAACTCAGCTATTGCTGGCGATCGCGCAACGATACGGTGATTTACAGCAGGTTGATGCAGCACTTCCCATTCTTGACCAAGCATTCCAGGTGGCTCAAACCATTCCCGGTGAAGAATCAGAAGTCGATCGTTTTGGAACAGATGGCTTAACGGTTATCGATAGAACCAACGATCGGGGTAGCTTGTTAGAAGCGACCGCGTTGCAATATGCTCAACTGGGTCAGGGCGATCGGGCGCGTCAGGTTGTCAATCGACTTCAGGAAGCTCGTTTGCGAGAACAGGTCATGCAATCTATTCAGTGTGTGCTACGGAGTTAGGATTGTACAACTGTAGCTACAGCAGCAGAATAACTTATGGGTAAGCCATAACGTAGGGGTCGTTCGCGAACGACCCCTACAGGAATTTGTGGTTTATCCAAGTGGAAATGGCTGTAAGTTTTGGAAGTGGTGTACATTAGACCTCCGCCAATAGCAATCCTAAATGACTGATGAAAGTAGTTGCCCTAAAGACGACCACTTTCATCAGTCATTTTCGTGAATTGAATCGGGCTGCTATGGCTGACAATTATGATGTTGTGGTGAGACCAAAAGCTGTAATCGCTGGAGACCTTTGTGTTTAATGTTGACCGACTTAAAACTACAGCAGCGCTTCAACTTGGAGAGGTTTATGGCATTCTGGCGATCGAGGTGATTCTTGCGGTTCTGATCGGTCTCGGATTGACAGCGACCGGGCTGGATGGTGCAGCCTGGATTTTAGGCGGAATTGCTGCGGGGGCGATCGCGTTTTCGAGTTACCGGATATTCGGTGTTGACTCGCTCCAACCCAATCGCAACGCAAGAAAAGCCGGACAGCTACTCGTGGGTTTGACGATCGGACTATCGCTGCAACATAACAATCTCAATATTTTACCCAGTCAATTTTTGATTTTTCTGGGATTACCCTTATTTTTGATGCTGTCGGGTGCTGCGATCGGTTGGGTTTATTCTCGACTTGAGAAAATCGATTTATTAAGTGGATTGTTAGCAACAACGCCTGGAAATATTGGCGTAATGGCAAGTATTGCAGCAGACTACAGCAAGAATACTGCGTTAGTTTCGCTGGTTCAATTAACGCGATTCACAACAGTTATTTTTGTCATTCCAATCATTGCGAATGCTGCCGTCCCTCGTTCAACTCACAATGCGGTTGCCGCTGTCATTCAAAAAGTTGTTGCAGTTTCCTGGTTCGATTTGTGCATTGCCTGTTTGCTCCTTGCAATCACACTTGTAGTGGTTTATTTGGGCAACAAACTCAAGATTCCGATGGCGGCTTTTTTGTGTGCGATCGCCGTTGGGCTTTTGTTTGACGCCTTCCTGCTCGTGTCTCCGATATCCATTGATTTTCAGCTACCCGCTCTTTTCAACCTCATTGGTCAAATCTTATTGGGCGTAACAATCGGTGAGTATTGGGGACTCAATCCAAAACTGAGCTTTGCAACCATTATTCGATCTCTGCTGCCCGTTGTGTTGATGGTGATCACCGCATTCCTCGCAGCCTTGCTGATTCAATGCTTAACCGGATGGAATTGGCTGACCTGTGTACTCGTCACGGCTCCAGGTGGCTCACCGGAGATGATTTGGATTGCGCTCACATTACATCAAGATACTGATGTGGTGACGGCAGCTCATGTGATTCGCCTGCTCACCATCAATCTTTCCTTGCCGCTCTTGTTGGCGCTAGTTCCGGCGATCGCCACCGAAGCACGTCAACCAGAGTAGTGTTTGCTTTTCTCATGACTATTTCATGGGAGTAATGGTTTGTGAAGATTTTCGCCTGACGGGCAGAGACTTTCACAAACTATTTAGGTTGCTTTGGAAACCCTGCTGAGACGGATATAATTGGCGGCATAACTCATGGTACCTATTGCAAGGGAGTTCTATGATTGCGCTCGCTGGAATCACAGCCCAAAGCAAAATCTATGAGAGTTCAACATCTCTGGTCTATCGAGGTGTTAGAGAAGATGCTCAGGCTCACTGTGCAGATACCGCAAGGATCGTCATCAAACTGCTCAAGCAAGATTATCCTTCTCCCCAGGCATTAACCCGCTATAGGCAGGAATATGCGATTACCCGGTCTTTGGATGTAGAGGGCGTAATCAAAGCCTATAGCCAACAAGACTATCAGCGCACGCTCGTCATTCTTCTAGAAGATTTTGGGGGGGAGTCCCTGGAGTATTGGATACAGCAGCGCCCAGAGGCTTTCTGCCCCATGTCTGTATCTGATTTTCTGCCTCTTGCCATCAATCTCAGCAACATTTTAGGCAGAATTCATGCTGCTAACATCATCCACAAGGATATTAATCCTAGCAATATCGTTCTTAATCCAAATACGGGCGTTGTCAAAATCATTGACTTCGGGATTGCAACTCAATTCAGCCGCACCAATCCCACGTTCAAAAGCCCGCATGTATTGGAAGGCACCCTCGCTTATCTTTCTCCAGAACAGACCGGGCGGATGAATCGAGCGATTGATTACCGTACCGATTTTTACTCCCTCGGAGCGACATTCTACGAATTACTCACCGGACAAGTACCGTTTCCAACAACAGATGTTCTTGAACTCGTCCATTGCCATCTTGCTAAACCTCCTATCCCCCCGTGTGAATTGAATCTTAAGATTCCTAAGCCAGTTTCAGACATTATCTTGAAACTGATGGCGAAGAATGCAGAGGATCGCTATCAAAGTGCCTGGGGCATCAAAGCAGATTTAGAGCATTGTGCTGATCAACTAGAAACAAGGGGTCAAATTAGTTCCTTGCAACTGGGTCTGCAAGATGTTTCCGATCAATTTCAGATTCCACAAAAACTGTATGGTCGGGAGAAGGAAATCTCAGAGTTATTAGAGGCGTTTGAGAGAGTAGCGGGGGAAGGTGGGAAAGACAGAGAGGAGCAAGACAACAGTTCTCTCTTATCCTCCCTCCCTCCCTCATCCTCCCGTCTCCCTCAAATAGTGCTAGTCACTGGCTATTCCGGTGTTGGCAAATCAGCTTTGGTGCAGGAACTTTATAAACCTATTACAGCAAAGCGTGGCTATTTCATCTCTGGTAAGTTTGACCAGTTGCAGCGCAACATCCCCTACAGTGCAATTGTGGATGCCTTACGAAAACTGGTGCAGCAACTGCTGAGTGAACCGGATCAGCAAGTGCAACAGTGGCGATCGCGCCTTTTAGAAGCGTTAGAGAGTAACGGGCAACTCATCATTGATGTCATCCCTGAAGTTGAGTTAATTATTGGCAAACAGCCACCCGTACCGGAAGTTGGGACAGCGGAAGCGCAAAATCGCTTTAACCGAGTCTTTCAGCAGTTCATTCGAGTGTTTTGTGCTCAAGATCATCCATTGGTTATCTTCCTGGATGATTTGCAGTGGATTGACTCCGCCACCCTAAAGTTAATCGAACTGATGCTGCTCGATGAGCAAACCCAAGCGCTATTTCTGATCGGAGCCTATCGAAACAATGAAGTCACTGCAACCCATCCACTAGCGCTGTCATTGGAAAACTTGCGAAAGCAAGGAATAGTGCCTCAAGACATCGTTCTAACCCCCCTCACACTAAAACCACTGAATCAGCTCATTGCCGAGACGCTACATCAATGTGCTGACACGGTTGCTTCCTTGGCTGAGTTAGTGCTGCACAAAACCGAAGGCAATCCCTTCTTTGTGAGCGAATTTTTGCGATCGCTGTACAGTGAAAATCTCTTGGGCTTTAATCCTGAACAACGAACTTGGCAGTGGAACGTTGCTCAGATTGAAGCTCAGAATATTACTGATAATGTAGTGGAGCTGCTGCTGAGCAAGTTGAGAAAACTGCCCGAAAACACTCAGCAGTTGCTTCAATTAGCCGCCTGCATCGGGGCTGAGTTTGATTTGGAGACGTTAACGATTGTATGTGATCAATCGCCTCAAACAGTTTTTCAGGATTTGTTAGCAGCCATCCAAACCGGACTCATCCAACCGCTTTCTGAGTTGGACGAGAACTTGTTGGTTCAAGAGTATAAGTTTTTGCACGATCGCGTCCAGCAAGCTGCCTATGCTCTCATTGATGAGTCGCAAAAACAAGGGGTGCATCTGCAAATTGGTTGCAATTTGTTGGAAAGGACTTTGTCAGAGCAGCAAGCAGAGCGGTTGTTTGAAATTGTTGACCATCTAAATTATGGAGCCGAGTTAATCACTGAGCAATCTGAACGGAATGAGATTGCCGAACTGAACTTGCAAGCCGGTCAGAAAGCGCTATCAGCAACGGCTTATGAAGCCGCTTTCAAGTATTTCAATGCAGGGCTTCAACTCCTTGAGGTGGAGAGCTGGCAGCATGAGTACAACTTGACCTTGGCGTTGCATTCAGAGGCAGCAGAAGCAGCATACCTCAGTGGTCACTTTGATGAAATGGAGCGGCTTGTAGAAGCAGTGCTCGATCATGCAAAGACGGCACTCGATACAGTGAAAGTTTACGATAGCAGGATTCAAACATGGATGTCGCGGGGAGACCTTAAAGAAGCCGTTAAAACTGGCTTGGAAGTGCTGCAACTCTTGGGAATTCGTTTAGTAGAAGCTCCAAGTCAGTTAGATGTTCAAGCAGGATTAGAGGAAACCGCTTCACAATTGGCTGGGCGGGAAATCGAAGATTTGATTGATTTGCCAGAGATGACTGAACCTGTACCACTGACAGCAATCTACATGTTGTTCAGTACAATGGGTCCGGCTTTTAATGTGGCACCTGCTCTGATGGTGCTGGTTGTGTGCAAGATGGTCAATCTATCGCTTGCCCATGGAAACACTATCTGGTCGATTCTCGGTTATGCGGCCTATGGCATGATCCTATGTGGAGTTGTACAAGACGTTGAGCAGAGCTATAGATTTGGCAAATTATCCTTAAATTTAGCGAAAAGATTAAATAACAAGAGAGTTAACTGCAAAGCATTGCTGATAGTGAATTTCCATATCATTCATTGGAAAGAGCACCTTAAAGAGACATTCCCTAGTTTGGCTGAGGCTTATCAAAGCGGGATAGAAAGTGGAGAGTTTGAATATGCGAGTTATTGTGCATTTAGCCTATGTTATTGCCCCTTTCTTGCAGGACAAGAACTGACAGAACTGGAACAACAAACAGCGATTTATCGTAAAGCCACCAATCAAATTAGACGAGAGAATCCTGCCACTTGGCTGGCAATGTTGCAGCAAACGATCCTGAACTTGCAAGGTCAATCTGAAAATCCAAGCCGCTTGGTGGGTTGTCTTTATGACGAAGAGCAAGCACTGTCATGGGCGATCGCGGTCAAGGATGGAACTGGCGTTCACTACTTTTGTTTAAATAAGCTGATTTTATGCTATCTGTTCGGAGAGTATGAACAAGCTGCAAAAACGGCTACTTTATCAGAACCGTATTTAAGCGCAGCCACAGGATTATTCTCTGTATCTGTATTTCATTTCTATGACTCCTTAATATTCTTGAGCTTGTTGGCAAATGCTTCAACTCCTGAAAAAGAAGCTTGGTTGAATCGCATTAATGCCAACCAGGAGAAGATGCAGAAATGGGCACACCACGCCCCCATGAATTTTTTGCATAAATTTCAGTTAGTTGAGGCAGAGAAAGCGCGAGTGTTAGGTCAGTTGTTTGAGGCAGAGGAGCTTTATGAGCAAGCCATTCAAGGCGCTAAAGAAAACGAGTATCTTCAAGAAGAAGCCTTAGGCTATGAGTTAGCTGCCAAACATTACCTGGCTCGTGGTCGAGAAAGAATTGCTCAGCTCTATATGAAGGAAGCCCATTACTGCTATGAGCGGTGGGGAGCAACTGCAAAAGCCAAAGATTTAGAGACTCGCTATCCACAGTTTTTCCCTCAATCACTAAATGCGGCTCCCACACCCGTTCGCACCACGGCTGGAACGACTTCTAACACCTCACAAGTTGCTTTCGATTTAGCAGTTGCTTTCGACTTAGCAACTTTGATCAGAGCATCCCAAGCCATCTCTCGCGAAATTGAACTGGAGCAGTTGCTTCGTTTGTTGATGCAGATCTTAATTGAGAGTGCTGGCGCACAAATTGGATTCTTAATTCTGGAAGAATCAGGAAAATGGGCGATCGAAGCAAGCTGCGAATTGGCTGAAGGTGAGCAGGTCTGCGCTACACAAGTGCTGCAATCACTTCCAATAGCAGATCAATTACCTGAATCAATGATTCAATATGTAATCCGGACTCATGAGTCAATCATCTTAGATGATGCAACTCGCGAGGGCAATTTCATCCATGATCCCTATATTCAACACCATCAAGTTCAATCAGTCCTGTGTTTGCCGTTGCTGAATCAAAGCAATCTTGTTGGTGTGCTGTATCTGGAAAATCGATTAGCCACCGGGGTATTCACAGCAGAGCGATCGCAACTTCTAAATCTACTATCGACCCAAGTAGCCATTGCGATCGAAAATGCCAAACTTTACTCGGAGCTACGCGCGCGCGAAAGTCAGATGACTCAATTTCTAGAAGCAATTCCATTGGGAGTTGCAGTTGTAGATGCGACAGGTCGTCCTTACTACTTCAATCAACAAGCAACTCAGCTAACGGGCAAAGGGGCTGTTCCTTCCGTGACATTGAATCAACTTGCAGAGACTTATCAAGCTTATGTGGCGGGAACAAACCAAAAATATCCAACTGAGAAACTAACATTATCCCGGGCGTTGAAAGGCGAACGCACGAGGACAGATGATTTAGAAATTCACCAGGGCAACACCATCATCCCAGTTGAGATATGGGGAACACCAGTTTTTGACGAACAGGGCAATGTGGTTTATGCAATCGCCACCTTTCAAGACATTACAGAGCGGAAACAAACAGAGCAACTACTAGCTAATTACAACCGCATCTTGGAGCGCGAGGTTACAGAACGAACAGAGGCTTTACAGCAAAGCGAAGCCGCACTGCGCCGTCGAGAAGAGGAAATACGGCTGATCGCTGACGCTCTACCGGCTCTAATCAGCTACGTAAATGCTAATCGGTGCTATCAATTTATCAATCATGCCTATGAAATCTGGTTCAACTGTAGCCGTGATGAAATACTAGGCAATCCTATTCGTCAACTTCTCGGTGAGGCGGTTTATCAACGGGTTGAGCCGTATGTTAATCAGGTGTTTGAAGGAAAGACAGTCAACTTTGAGGCAGAAGTCCCTTTTCCGTTTGGTAAACGGTACATTAGCGCGACTTTGATTCCTGATTTTGATGCCAACGCTCAGGTGAGAGGATTCTACAGTCTCATCATAGACATTAGCGATCGCAGACGTGCTGAAAAAGCCTCAATTCTGGAAGAACGCAACCGCATGGCGCGAGAAATTCACGATTCGTTAGCGCAGGCTTTTACAGGCATCTTGCTCCATATCGGATCTACAACACAAATGTTGGAAGATGATTCGGGCTCTGCTCAGATATATCTGGAAAGACTGGAAAAAATTGATGAATTAGCTCGAACCGGACTTGCTGAAGCTCGTCGTTCAGTGGTAGCACTCCGTCCCCAACTGTTAGAAGAGGGTACTTTACAGAGTGCTCTGCATCGCCTCGTGACTCAAATGCAGTCAACGACTAACACCACGTTGATCTACGAAAGCAAGGGTGTAATTTACCCTCTACTGACCGACGTGGAAAATCACTTATTACGGATTGCACAGGAAGCATTAACAAACGCTATCAAATACGCCAAGGCTAATAAAATTTTGGTTGAGCTGGTGTACGACGATGCTCAATGTCTTTTGCGTGTCAAAGATAATGGGCTGGGCTTTGGGCTGGGTAGTATTTCATCACCTAGTGGCTTTGGTTTACTGGGAATGAGTGAGCGAGCAGAACGGATTGGCGCACACCTGTCAATCCAAAGCCAACCTGGGCAGGGGACAGAAATTGTGGTGATCATTAGGGTGTAGGGTGTGGAGATATTGTCAACTTAACCTGTAGAGAAGGGACAGAAAAGCGATTAAACAACCCGTGCAAGAGAACTCGCATCAACCAATTCGAGTACGAGAGCAGCGGATGCGGAAGTTTAAAGTCACCCGGACAAGCACAACGATCTCTCGCGGCGTTTGGACCGATTCGAGACCACTTCCAGTCGAAACAACATCAACTGACTGCTGGTCTCGACCGTGAACAGATTGCGACAAATCTTCGCCACCAGTTACACTATTGGCAAAACAATTCGTATGGTTGTCTCTTTACGAGGAATACTTTCTATCTCAAGTTCTCCCCCATGCAACTCAACCATACGCTTGGCAATAATTAGCCCTAATCCAGTTCCTTCTTGCTCTTGCAGCTTACGTTCAAATTGTGTATAAGCGCCAATGCTAGCAACTTGTTCTGCTGTCATTCCCCGCCCTTTGTCAGTGATATATATAACTACAGTATCTCTGCTCAAGAGGCTAACAATACGAACAGGTGTTCCGGGTTGAGAAAACTTGAAAGCATTATCAATTAACTCTCTAATAATCTTCTTGAGTTTAATTTCAGAAACTTGAACGGTTGCATCCTGAAGCTCTAGCTGCAAATCAGCTTGTCTATCAACATATTGAGCTGCTTGAGTTGCCAAATCTACAACTAATGACTTGACTGACTGAGTAGAACCTGTTCGCAAAGCTTTAACCCGTTCTGGATCTGCTGACGCTAATTCTAACTGAGCATAAAGCAAAAAGTTTTGAATTAACCTGTGCAGCTGTTGGGAAGAAGAATGAATCGTTTCTGCAATATCAAGAATGTCATCAGACTCCATTAGATTGCATTCATTAACCAGTACTCTAGAAGAATTAACGATCGCGCTGAGCGGTGTATTCAACTCGGCAGGAAGCGCAAAAGCAATGTTATCTCGTAGGTCGGTGAGCTTCTCCTGAACTTTTCTATCAACTGCCTCTTGCTTATCCAACCGAGTGGAAACAGCTCTCAACAGTTCAAACCGCTGAAATGGTTTAGCTAGATAATCATCTGCTCCTAACTCCATTCCTTCTCGTAGGCTGGAGTAATCTGCTTTTGCAGTCAGAAAAATAAACGGAGTTGTTGCCATAGCTGCATTCTTCCGCAGCTCAGCTAAAACACCATAACCGTCTAATTCAGGCATCATTACATCACAGATAATTAAATCAGGATAATGTTCTTGAGCTAGCTGTACTCCGACTCGCCCATTTTCCGCACCAATGCTGTAGAAATCTTCAGCTTCAAGAATGTCAAGAATGACATTTCGAAGTGCATTTTCGTCTTCAATCACCAAAATCTTCTTCATCTGTTTCATTCCTTAGTTGAACACATTATTTTGAGTTGGAAGAATAACGGTAAATGTTGTGCCAACTCCAACCGTGCTAGTAGCCGAGATGCGACCTTTATGCAGCTCTACAGACCGTTTGACGATAGATAGCCCTAGTCCTGTCCCAGAAATATTGCCTACGTTAGTTGCCCGATGGAATGACTCAAACAAGTGCTCTTGATCAGCTAGCGGGATTCCAATTCCACTATCTTGAACTTGGAATATTACTGCGTCTTGTTCATAGATGAGCCTAAAATCAATTTGGCTTCTGTTGGGTGAGTACTTAATAGCATTTGAGAGTAGATTGATGAAAATCTGTTTTAGCAATCTCTCATCCATGTAAGCTTGAGTACGCGGACCCTGAACAGTAAAGCTTAGCTGATGATGTTTGCCAATGCTCAGCTGCATATCTTCTGTTAATTCACGGCAAAACTTTTCTAAATCTAAAGGAGTTGGCTTAAACTCAAGCTTTCCTGCTTCTGCACACCCCAGCACCAAAACGCCATCAACGAGTTCACGCAGGTGATGGACTGCAGATTGAATGCTGTTAAGATAGGTGAGTTTCTTTTCCTCAGACCATTTATGGCTGTAATACTCTAATGATTCAGCTGACGCAAGAATAGTAGTGAGTGGAGTACGAAACTCATGTGACACGGTATTAACGAAACGAGATTTGAGTTCATTTAACTCTTTCTCTTTAGTTAATGCTTTACGGATCTCACGTTCCACCTGTTTTCGTTCAGTGATATCCCGAGTAATACCACGGTAACCTTGAAACTGACCTTGTTGGTCAAATACGGGCGCACCGCTGCTCTCACAAACGATAGGGTGTCCGTCTTTATGAATTAACGTTTCTTCTAGTTGTGTGAAGGGCTGCTGTTGAGCAGCAGAGTAACCAAATACTGTCGCATAGCGTTTCGCCTCATCAGGTAGCATGAGATGCTCTAGCGTCTTGCCCAGCAGAGAATCAGGCTTATGTCCCAAAATTTCTTTTACCTTTGGGCTGACGTAAGTGAAAATAGCTTTGGCATCCACTTCCCACACCCAGTCGTTCGTCTGTTCGACTAGGCTACGAAATTGTTCTCTGCTCTGCCATAGCGTATTTTCTGTCTGCGTGCGTTTGACTGTTAAACGGGTTACAGCAGCTAGGTTCCGTCGTGTCTTAAGTTGAGAAACGACTTGACGCCCTAATGCTCGCAAGGCGTTTATTTGCTCTGCACTGAGTTCCCTGGGTTGTCGGTCTACAACGCAGATGCTTCCTAGAGCATGACCCTTGGATGTAATTAAGGGACAACCAGCATAAAACCGAATGTGATGTTCTGATGTAACTAATGGATTGGCAGCAAACCGCTCATCTAATAGAAGATTTGGAACTACTAATACATCAGTTTGTAGAATTGTATGGTTGCAAAATGATATGTTGCGCGGTGTTTCTGATATGTCTACACCCACTTTTGATTTAAACCACTGGCGCTCTGTGTCAAGTAGGGTTATGAGTGCAATAGGAGTTTGGCAGATGTGTGCAGCTAGACGAGTGAGGTCATCAAATAATTGTTCGGGTTCAGTATCTAAAATTTGATGCTGGTAGAGATCGTTAAGTCTATCCAGTTCATTAGTTGGCAGAGGAATCTGCATCAAATACTCCATATCCTAATCATGGTTGACAAACAGAAATACTTACTACTTACAGGTTGAGTATGAACAGTACTTGCCGCTCCTTAAAGCAAAAAATTGCTAAAACCTCGTTAAAGGTGTAGTTTGCAGCTATCAATCAGAAAATTGTCTTGAGTATTTGTTCTTCATGACTTTCATAGATTTTTCCATCTTGATAAGCGGATTTAAAGTTGCGGTAAAGCGACCTTCGTTCTCAAGGATGCCCATTTGGTTACTCTTCTCAACACGTAGGGTTGTGTCACCGATGATGGGTTAAGACTTTGAGCACCACAAGAGACATTTGTCAGCGGGATTGGAGCGATAATATGATCTTGAAAAGACCAGCGTAGGGAGTTGGCAAGGAGGACAGTGTCTCTCAATCCAGGTTTTGTCGTCCTGCTTTCGGGAACATTGAGGGCAAAGAGTTCAAAAAGTGAAACGCGATCGCCATTGGGCAAGGATGAGGCTAGATTAGTCTACAAGCCAACAGAAGTTCAAATGAACTAGCTGAATGGACAGACTCTATTCAAGGTGGGTTGATTTGAGTTTCTGTTTGTCTGATTGCGTCATTTCATGAAAAGGATCATTCCATGAATAAGCTATTGACGATCGCTGCTTCTTTTGTTTTGAGCCTGATTGCTGGATTAAATGCTGCCCTGATGGCAAAAGAACAAAGCCCAAACTTTAAAGTTCAGTTTGATTCTAGTCAACTTCAGCCAGTTACTCTATCGGAGTTGCCATTAGATCCCCAACCTGATCTTCAAACAGAACAGTCCACTACACCCAATCCTCCTTCGCCTTGTCTTGCCTGCGGAATGGGTTAGTCGAATGGATTGAAGGATCGCTGCACATCACTTATGTTTAAGCGGAAGCAAAACTTGCCCTGGGTGGGTCTGTCTTTGATGGCAGACTCCCATTTCCTTACAGCCACTCGCCCTCTCTTTGAGCAGGGAGAGGTTGAAGTGTTGGAATGGAGTTTTGATGCAAGCTGGGAAGACACAATTCCTTCCTGGGCAAGTGAACTGATTGATTTTTATAGCCAGCGCGATCGCCTGTTGGGTCATGGTGTGACCTATTCCTTGCTGTCGGCAGAGTGGAGCGATCGCCAAATGCACTGGTTAAAGCAGTTTCAGGCAGAATGCTCACGGCATCGCTATGTCCACATTTCAGAGCATTTTGGCTGGATGTCGGCAGGCAATTTTGCTCGAAGCGCACCGCTGCCCATGCCCTATACGCCGGATGCAGTGAGCCTGGGTCGCGATCGCCTCCAGCGATTAGCCGATGCTGCCAAAGTCCCCGTTGGACTTGAAAATTTAGCGTTTGCGTTTGGACAAAAAGATGTTGCAGATCAGGGAAAATTCATTACTGAATTACTGGAACCTGTAGATGGGTTCTTGCTTCTAGATTTGCACAATCTTTTTTGCCAAATTCACAACTTTCAGCTATCAATTCCTGAACTCCTGGCAAGTTACCCACTCGCTCGCGTGCGAGAATTGCATCTTTCTGGTGGTTCTTGGAGTCGAACAACTCCTGATTCAAATCTGGTACGACGAGATACACATGATGGGGCGGTTCCCGAAGCTGTGTTTGATCTGCTAGCGATCGTTCTGAAGCAATGCACTAATGTCAAAGCTGTGATTCTTGAGAGACTGGGGCATACCCTCAACAGTGAACCAGAGATTGAGCAGTTTCGCCAGGACTTCAATCGAATTAAACAAATTGTTAAGCGCTGCGGCTGATGGAGGGCTCATGGAAACTCATCAAGATTTATTAGCTTTTCAAGTTGCATTGCTGGAAGCACTGAATGCTCACTACCCGATAGACCACCCAACCAATGAGATTTTGTCTCGGTTAAAAGCTGATCCTCAACTGGCATCCTTTGAAGTTTATCTCAACACCTTTGAAGATCGTATGGTTGAAGTGGCAGCAGAGCTTGTGAAGAAGTGGGGGCAACGGCTTGAGGCATCTGAAAATTGATGAATCAGAGCAGAATAGAGCGGGCTTAATGCGGCAAGGGTGAGCGAACAGTGAGAGTGAGCTTTTGTGTTCGTTGAATTACTTCCATTGATTGAGCGTAGAATTGGTGTGGAGTATAGACGGGATCATCGTAAGGAGTATCTTCAGTTCTTCGGTATTGCCAATGGAAGCCTCAAAGAACTAGAAACTTTGGATAGACAACTGACTTCTCCACGCCACACACCCTATGCTCCGATGACTTCTTCACACCCCACACCCCACACCCCACACCCCACACCCCCAATTCGGGTTCTGATTGTCGACGACCACTCCCTCGTTACAGAAGGATTGGCAAACATCATTAACTATGATCCAGAAATGGTAGTGGTTGCTCAAGCAGAGAACGGGCAGCAGGCGATCGCCCTGTATCGTGAACATCAGCCTGATATCACACTGATGGATTTACGAATGCCAGGAATGGGAGGGGTTGAAGCCATTACTGCGATTCGTGCTGAGTTTAAGTCAGCTCAAATTATTGTGTTAACCACCTATGATGGTGATGAAGATATTTATCGAGGATTGCAGGCAGGTGCTCAGGGCTATCTGCTTAAAGATGTAAAACCCAATGAACTTTTGAATGCGATCCGGATGGTTCATAGTGGTAGGCAGTACGTTTCTTCGACTGTGGCAAGCAAGCTGGTAGAGCGGATGAACAACCCAGTACTCAGCGATCGAGAGCTAGAAGTGTTTCGTTTAATGGCGCAGGGATTGAGTAATCACGACATTGGAGCTGCTTTAAATATTGGTGAAAGCACTGTCAAATCTCATGTGACTCGTATTTTAAACAAGCTGGGAGTGAGCGATCGCATTCAAGCCGTCATTGTTGGTGTCAAACGCGGGCTTGTCAGTTTATAGGTTGTACTTTAAGAAAATTAGATTCCGACTTTAGTCGGAGTCGATGGTCTACTTTTAATAGGTACCTCGTGCATCCCCGGGTTGTGCAAAACTGTGGACTCTGAGTGGACGACACACAAAAACTATTTATTTATATTGAATCCATGCAAACGGTAACAGCAATTTAGTTGCAGGGTTTAAGTTTGCTTGGCAGGTTTGAAAGATGGCTAACGCCCGTGAGCAACATTCCTTGTTTGTCCCGCCTTTGATGCAGGATCACATTCGAGGTGTGCCAAATGCCAGTGCTGTACTCGTCATGTATGGAGATTATGAATGTTTTCAAAGTGCAAACGTCTACCGGTTGATTAAAGCGGCTCAACAACAATTAAGTTGTTCTTGCCAGGAGAATGATGTGTGTTTTATCTTTCGTCATTTTCCTCAGATACTGATTCATCCTCATGCTCAACGGGCAGCAGAAGCAGCGGAAGCAGCAGCAGTGCAAGGTCAGTTTTGGCAGATGCATGAGGTACTCTTTATCCATCAACAAGCGCTAGAGGACGGATACCTCGTGGAATATGCGAATTACCTGGGACTTGATGGTTCTCGATTTTTGCAGGATTTATCTAGAAAAGTGCATATCGCTCGTATCAACGCAGATAGCGAAGGTGGGCATCAAAGTGGAGTAAAGGCTGCACCTGCTTTGTTTGTTAATGGAATTCGGTATAGCGATCGCTGGAATGTAGAGCAGTTAATTACAGTGATTATCAACGCAATAAGTCGAGGGAAACGATGAGAGCGCAATGAGTTAGACATCAGACAGATTATCAGTGTGCTGCTCAATCAGTGAATAATGCAATCTTCTCTGAAGCCTATCAGATCTATGCTGCTGGCTCATTTTCCGCTGCTTTCCTCCAATTCAAATAATTAAGTTGCATCTTAACTCAAAGAACTTGAGTGGTTTGGATGGGGCGATCGCTGAAGAATGAAAAGTAACGAATCTGAACAACAAATCCACCAATCTAAAGGAGAACAAGATGAGTAACAATCCTGTAACCAGCCAAGCCATGAAACTCGAAGTTGTGGTGATACCTGTTGCCGATGTCGATCGCTCCAAAGACTTCTACAAAACGTTGGGATGGCGACTCGATGCCGACTTCCCTGGCGAGAATGGTTTCCGAGTCGTGCAATTTACCCCACCTGAATCACAAGCCTCGATCATCTTCGGGAAAGGGGTATCGTTAGCCGAGCCAGGCTCAGTTCAAGGCTTGTATCTTATCGTTTACGACATCGAAGCGGCCCGTGCCGAACTCGTTGAGCGGGGTGTGGAGGTGAGTGAGGTATTTCACGACATCGGCGGGATCTTCCACCACGCCGGAACCGAGGGACGAGTACCAGGTCCCGATCCAACGCGTGGCGATTATGCCTCTTATGCCTCGTTTAGTGATCCAGACGGCAATGGTTGGATACTCCAAGAGGTCAGAGTGCGGCTTCCCGGACGCTAATTAGAATATCAATCGCTTAAAGACAGAAGCGAAGTTCACGACAGAGACGATAACAAGGAAATGGGTGGAGAAGTAGAGGAGTAGAGGAGCTACTTATTATCCCCTCTACCCCCTTACTCTTCTACCCCTTCCGCTATAACGCGATGTAGTGCTGTACTAGCCAACCCGTTTTGGAGAATTTACAGATGAAGGTTTTTGTTGCCGGGGGAACAGGAGCGATCGGTCGCCCAACGCTCGACCAATTACTTGCCAGAGGACACAATGTTGTCGCGCTGACCCGCACCCCAGAAAGAGCACAGTCCTTAGCGGCACAGGGAATCGAACCGGCGATCGCCGATGTATTCGATCCAGATTCAGTCAAAGCAGCGATCGCCCAAGCTAAACCAGACGTAGTGATTGAACAACTCACCGCTCTACCCAGAACTTACACTCGCGAATCCATGAATGCGACAGCGGCTCTAAATACGCGCATTCGCTCGGAAGGCAGTGCCAATGTGCTGGCAGCAGCAAAGGCAGCAGGGGTGCGCCGTTTCCTGAAACAGTCCATGGCCTTCTGGGGAATTCCCGGTGCTGGATTGGCAGATGAGGAAACCCTGTTATCGGTTGATGCCTCCCCTGCCGTTGCCGCCGATGCTCGTCTAGTCCTTGACACTGAACGTAGTTTGCTCCAAACGCCTGATCTAGAAGGAATCGCTTTACGTTATGGTTTCTTCTACGGACCCGGCACCTGGTTCAACCCGGATGGTGATGTAGCGCAACAGGTGCGGCAGCAACAGTTTCCAATTGTGGGCAATGGGGATGGCGTCTGGTCTTGGTTACACATTGAGGATGCAGCGATCGCCACTGTTGCAGCCGCAGAGCAAGGCAATCCTGGGGTTTATCTGATTGTGGATGATCAGCCTTTAGCAGTGCGCGACTGGCTGCCTGCATTTGCTCGATCGCTGAATGCTCCACCCCCGCCACGAGTATCGGTTGAAGATGCTCTCAAATTGGAGGGTGGTACGGATATTGTTTACTACCAGACTCAAATGCGAGGTGCCTCGAATGCCAAGGCAAAACGTGAATTGAATTTTCAACCGCGGCCGTTGGAATGGGTGGTTGAGACTGCTGTAACTCATGCTAGTTGACCTGTTAAAGGAGAAGAAGATGAAGATTGCCCAATATGGAACAGCGATCGTAGTCATGCACGTGCTCCTTCATGTCCTGCATGGCTTAGCGCATAATGAAATCCCAATTTCCCTTTCTCTGTTTCAAGGTTTGTTTGTGGGCGTTGTGGTGATATTGTCTCCCATTATTGCAGCCGGTTTACTCTGGACGTCGTTCTATCGTATTGGTAGCGGGCTTTTGCTGGGTTCATTGGCAGGCTCACTCCTTTCTGCAATTTATAATCATCACTTGGTCATTAGCCCCGATCATGTTTCTCAAGTTTCCTTTGAAGGATGGGGCTTGCTTTTCCAGGCTACTGCTTACCTGATGTTAATCGTTGATGGATTGGGTTGTTGGATTGGTGTATTGGCGTTGAGAACAATTCAGCCACCAGAGAAGGCAATATAACTTCCTCTCAATGGTTTAAACCAGATGGCTCAAAACTCAACAACCATAGACTCATCACAAAAAATTAGAAGGAGGAATTCATGACCACTGCCAAAATTCTCGCTTTTGCCGGAAGTGCTCGCCAAGATTCTATTAATAAAAAACTGGTTAAAATTGCCGTTGAAGGCGCTAAAGCTGCGGGTGCAGAAGTGACCTACCTGGATTTCCGCGATCTGCCCATACCACTCTATGATGGCGATTTGGAGGAGGCTGAGGGACTGCCGGAGAATGTCCTCAAACTCAAGGCTCTAATGAAAGCGCATCAGGGATTCCTGATTGCCAGCCCAGAATACAACAGTTCGATCACTCCGCTGCTAAAAAATGCGATCGATTGGGCTTCACGTTCTGAACCAGGCGAACCGCCATTGGCGTGTTTCGCAGACAAGGTTGCGGTGTTAATGAGTGCTTCCCCGGGAGCTTTGGGAGGCTTACGAGGATTAGTTCATGTCCGTTCCATTCTTGGCAACATTGGGGTTTTAGTGTTGCCAGATCAGCAGGCAATTAGCAGCGCGTATCAAGCGTTTGATGAGAATGGCAATTTGAAGGATGAAGCCCAACAGACAAGCATCCTGCAACTTGGTCGCAAACTCGCAACGGTGACTGCCAAACTTAATTCTCCCGTCTAAACAAAGTAGAGCATTTCAACTTGCGTAAGCAGCATGGTTTCATCGCATTAAGTTATCAGAGGTATTGTCATGAAAATTGTTGTTATTGGTGGCAGTGGGCTGATTGGCAAGAAGCTTGTGAGCAAGCTACAGAAACTTGGGCATGAGGCGATCGCAGCATCCCCTTCTTTAGGTATCAACGCGGTTACAGGTGAGGGACTGGCTGAGGCGTTGGCGGGTGCTCAAGTTGTTGTTGATGTGACGAATTCGCCCTCCTTTGAGGATGCGGCGGTATTAGAGTTCTTCGAGAAGTCAACCCGGAACCTGCTGGCAGCAGAGGCAGCCGCAGGTGTAACTCATCACGTTGTGGTGTCGATCGTGGGTGCCGATCGCATTCCCGATAGCGGCTATATGCGTGCGAAAGTCGCTCAGGAAAAGTTGATCCAGTCCGCAGGAATCCCCTATACAATCGTCCGCGCTACGCAGTTCTTTGAGTTCATCGAGACGATCATTGCTCAATTTCCCACGGATGGGCAAACAGTCCACCTGCCTCCTGCCTTTATCCAACCTATCCTATCAGAGGACGTTGCTGACGCGCTGGTGGATATCACACTGGGAGCACCAGCCAACAGCATTATCGATCTAGCAGGTCCAGATCGGTTCCGTTTTGAGGAAATCATCCACCAATTCCTGAGCGCAACTCACGACTCACGTCAGGTGGTTGTAGACAGCCACGCCCGTTATTTTGGTGCAGCGTTGAACGATCAGCTCGTTCCGCAGGGTAACTCGCTCATCGGTTCGACACACTTTGAGGAATGGCTTAACCGCGCGATCGCCTAGAGGACGGACTGTTTGTATTCACGCAAGGAGAACCTAAATGTTCACTAGATTTTTCTGTAGAGTTGCATTCCTGACTCTCTCCCTAGTCATGGCGCTCTCTATATTTGCCACTTCCCCCGTCTTCGCAGCTTCAGCCGATGGTGTGTTGGGTGAAAAGGTTACGTTGGTCTTCGATGGTGCCCTTCCCAATGTGCCTGGTAAGAGCATTAAAGTCCAGACGGTCGAATATGAACCAGGTGTCTCATCGATCCCTCACACCCATGCAGCGTCAGCTTTCATTTATGCAACAGTCTTGGAAGGTGCGGTTCGTAGCAAAATCAATGACAATCCAGAGCAGGTGTATCACGCGGGTGAGAATTTCACTGAACTACCTGGCGATCATCATCGTGTCAGCGCAAATGCCAGTGATACTGAACCCGCACGCTTGCTAGCAGTGCTTATCGTCGATACCGATGAACAGAATCTGGTGATAAATGACGAAGAGTGAGGCGCAAAATTGCACACAAGAATTTTGATGTATCGACAATCCAGAATCACTTCATCACGCAGCTCACCTGAAGCGTATCAGGTCTAATGACTTCACTTTCTGCTGCTTTCCTTCAGTCTGAATAATTAAGTCGCGTTTTAACTCAAAGAACTTGAGTGGTGTGTATTGGTCGATCGCTGAAGAATGAAGTTAATCGAGGTGAGCAGCAAGCTTACCAAGCTAAAGCCAACACACAAAACAACACTTAAGCGAGGAAAGAAGATGAAAACTCAGAAAGTATGGTTCATTACCGGAGCTTCCAGAGGATTTGGATTAGAAATTGCCCAAGCCGCTCTGGCAGCAGGCGACCAAGTTGTAGCAACGGTTCGCAGTAATCCCGCACAACTCACCAATACCCTGCACAACCACCCGGATCTGTACGTGGTGCAGATGGATGTCACTCAGGAAGACCAGGTACGTGAAGCTGTTAAGGAAGGTATTACTCGTTTCGGTCGGGTTGATGTTTTAGTCAACAATGCCGGGTTTGGCATGGTTGGTGCGATCGAAGAAATCACGGATGCTGAAGTTCGCAAACAATATGAAACCAACGTGTTTGGTTTACTCAACGTAACTCGTGCCGTGTTGCCGTACCTGCGCCAGCAAAAGTCTGGGCACATCATCAATATCTCATCACTGTTCGGCTACGACGCAATTCCAGGCTGGGGCTTGTACGGATCTACTAAGTTTGCAGTTGAAGGACTCTCGAAAGGGCTGGCAGTCGAACTGGCACCGCTCGGCATTCATGTCACGGTAGTCGCTCCTGGTCTTTTTAGCACCGACTTCTTGAGCACTGACTCCTATGTCGCGGCTAGAACCATCATCGACGATTACCAGGAAACGGTAGGACCGATGCGGAGCGGAGCCGATGCGCTACACAGAAATCAGCCCGGTGATCCGAAAAAGTTTGCTCAAGTAATGCTTCAACTCGCTAATACAGACCGTCCACCGCTGCATTTACCCGTCGGCAACGACACGATCGCCCTATACCGAAGCAGCGCTGCGAAAATAGCACAGGACGTTCAAGCATGGCTGCCAGTCGCGACCAGTACCGACCATGACAAGCGGATCGCGGCTTAGACCATCTTGCCCCTAACTCTAACCCTAACCCTCGGATGCCATCGAACCTGCCAGTTTTGAATTGAGCAAGCTTAACTGGCAGTTAACTCAACTAACTTGAATGGTCTAAATAAGAGCGATTGCTGAAGAATGAAGTGTAATTGCACTGTGCCATTCAACATATCTGACCTTTGACTCTCATTCCACCCATTTCTCAAACGCATCAAGGAGTTTTTCTGATGAGCACTGAACAGAAAGTTGCTATTATCACCGGCGCATCGCAAGGCATCGGCGCAGCTCTAGTGAAGGCATACCGCGATCGCAACTATCGGGTAGTTGCAACCTCGCGCTCGATCGAGCCATCCAACGATGATGCAATTCTCACAGTGCCGGGTGATATCGCCGATCGAAAAACCGCTGAGCTTGTGATTTCCAAAGGCGTTGCACACTTCGGACGCATCGACACACTCATCAATAACGCTGGCATCTTCATCGCCAAGCCGTTCACCGAGTACACCCAGGCAGACTACGACGTGTACCTGGGCACCAACATTGCTGGCTTCTTTCACATGACGCAACTGGCGATCGCCGAGATGGAGAAGCAGGGCAGCGGTCATGTTGTGCAGATTTCGACGAGCCTGGTTGACAATCCGATCGCTGGTGTACCCTCTGTGCTCGCATCACTGACAAAGGGTGGACTGAATGCCGCGACCAAATCACTGGCGATCGAGTATGCCAAGCGCGGTATCCGGGTGAATGCGATCGCGCTGGGAACTATCAAAACGCCGATGCATCCCCCTGAGACCCATGCTCAACTCGCTGCCCTGCACCCGGTTGGTCAGTTGGGTGAGATGTCTGATGTCGTCGATGCCATCCTCTACCTCGAATCAGCTAACTTTGTGACGGGCGAAATCCTTCACGTCGATGGTGGACAGAGTGCGGGGCACTGACACTGCCTTACACCTAGGGAGCGTCATTGACGCTCCCAAATAAAATTGCTCGATCGTCCAACCTGCTGACAAAGGAACGCACCCCATGACCCAACTCGAAAAAGCATGATCTACGAATTGCGCATTTATTACGCCATGCCCGGACAACTACCCGCGCTGCTGTCGCGCTTCCAGAACCATACGATACAGATTTGGGAAAAGCATGGCATCCGCCAGGCAGGATTTTGGACAACGCTAATCGGTGAGAGTGAGAGTAACCGGCTCACCTACCTGCTTGCCTGGGACAGCATGGCTGAGCGCCAGGAGCGTTGGAGTGCATTCCTCACCGACCCCGAATGGATTGCGATCAAGGCTGAAAGCGAGAAGGATGGTCAACTTGTGCAAAACATCAATAGCGAGTTGCTGGCACCAACCTCCTTTTCCTCGGTGAAGTGAGCGGTGGGGCGATCGCCGGACTCAGTTAATTCGATTTTGAAAGCGAGGTAGTCGCGATGAAGACGAATTTTGGGAACGAATCCTTTGAGGATGAGCGTGAAACCTATCAACGTGAAACTGATAGCCACGATGTTTTCACCGAACGGGTTCGCAACAACCAGCGCCAGCTTACCTCTGAGCTAAGACACCAGTATGATTTTATTGTTTGCGGATCTGGATCGTCTGGCTCAGTGGTCGCCCGTAGACTGGCTGAAAATCCCGATGTCAGCGTTCTGCTGATTGAAGCTGGAGGCAGCGATGATCTGCCAACCGTCCTGGAAGCCAATCAATGGCCGATGAACCTTGGAAGCGATCGCGACTGGAGCTTTCAGGGACAGCCAAATCGACATGTGAACGGTCGTTCGATTCCGTTCTCGATGGGCAAGGTACTCGGCGGTGGATCGAGCATCAACGTCATGGTTTGGGCACGCGGACACAAACAGGATTGGGATTTCTTCGCCTCTGAAGCCAACGATCCAGCCTGGAGTTATGAATCTGTCTTGAAGATTTATCGCCGCCTGGAAGATTGGCATGGTGTACCGGACCCGATGTATCGCGGAACGGGAGGACCAGTATTTGTCCAGCCTGCACCAGATCCAAACCTGATCGCACCCGCAACGGTCGAAGCAGCGCGATCAGTCGGTATTCCTACGTTTGAAAATCCGAACGGACAAATGATGGAAGCGGCGAAGGGTGCTTCTATCACCGATGTGCGAGTCCGCAATGGCAAGCGCGAATCGATATTCCGTTCCTACGTCTTCCCTTATCTAGATCGTCCAAACCTGACGGTTCTCAGTCATGCACTAGTCACACGGCTGACGTTCCAGGGCAAGCGGGTCACTGGCGTGGAGATCGCTTATCGTGACGCGATCTATCGCATTGGTGCAGCAGTCGAAGTCGTGCTGTCACTGGGTGCAATTCATACGCCGAAAGTGCTGATGCAATCCGGTATCGGTGATGAGTCCGAGTTGCGACGATTTGGAATTCCTGTCGTGCAGCACCTTCCCGGTGTGGGGCAAAATTTTCAAGACCACGTTGCCTTTGACTGTGTCTGGGAATATGAAACCGCTCTTGAACCCAGAAACAACTTGTCCGAGGCAATCTTTTTCACGGGCCACCAGTCCGGACTTGACAGTCCAGACGTATTTGTTTGTCAGGCTGAGGTGCCAAAAACCACTGCTGAGAATGCCGCCCGGTTTAGTCTGCCTGATGCAGGCTGGACATTATTTGGGGCGATCGTACACCCCAAAAGCCGAGGTCGTCTGCGCCTGACGGGAGCCAATCCATTCGACCCAATTCTGATTGATGCGAACACGCTGTCTGACCCAGATGATCTCAAAACCGCGATCGCTTGCGTAGAACTCTGCCGCGAAGTCGGTAACTCCGCTCCGCTTCGGCCGTTTATCAAGCGCGAAGTCATGCCAGGGAATTTGAAAGGAGCCGAACTCGAACGCTTTGTTCGAGATGCTGCGACAAGTTTTTGGCATGAAACCTGCACCGCAAAGATGGGTAGAGATTCCATGTCGGTGGTGGATAGCAACCTGAAAGTGTATGGAATCGACAATCTCAGGATCGCGGATGGCTCAATTCTGCCGCGAGTAACGACCGGTAACACGATGGCTCCCTGCGTGATTGTTGGGGAGCGAGCAGCGGAAATTTTACAGGTCGAATACCAGCTGCAAACCCCTGTCAAAACAGTCTCAGTCGCACCGTAAAACCACCACACTTTTCATTGCACTTCTCATTAGTGAACACACATTTAAGTCGCGTGTTAACTCAAATAACTTGAGTGGTGTAAATAGGGCGATCACAGAAGAATGAAGTTAATCGAGGTGAGCAGCAAACTCACAATTCAAAGGAGAAAAAAGATGAGTAGCAATCACGTAAACCGTCCAAACATGAAACTCGAAGTCGTGATGTTGAACGTTTCCGACATCGATCGCGCCAAAGCATTCTACGAGAATCTCGGCTGGCGGTTCGACATCGACGTGGTGGAGGGCGACTTCCGTGGCGTGCATTTTACACCGCCTAACTCGGATGCCTCAATCCTCTTTGGCAAGGGACTCCCTCCAAGCAATTCTGGCTCGGTGCAAAACCTAGTCCTCGCTGTGGACGACCTCGACGCCGCCCGCAAAGACTTGAGCGATCGCGGTGTCAACGTGAGTGAGATCTTCCACTACGCTGGCGGTCCCTTCAACAACGCCGTGGAAAACCCGCGCGTCAGCGGACGCGACCCAGAAGGTCGTTCCTACTTCTCATTTGCCTCGTTTGAAGACCCGGATGGAAACGTCTGGCTGCTCCAGGAAATCACAACGCGGCTTCCTGGTCGCTTGTGGGACTCTTTACAAGCAGACGTTGCCACCCTTGCAACCCTTCTCCATGAGACAGCAGAGCGTCACGACCATTACGAGAAGACTCACGGCGAGCATAACTGGTGGGACTGGTATGCGCCCTACTTAAGTGCACGTCAGAGTGGTAGCAACCCAGAAGAAGCTGCCGCAGCTGCTGACCGATACATGGAGACAATTTTGCCTGTTCTTTCCAACTAACCGATCGCCTTTTCCTCGTTGCATTGAGCGATGGGGCGAGCGACGGAACTCAAACCCACAGCTCGCCCCGCCATCACAACTGAGTCATATGGATGACCAATACATAACCTCAGTTAAACCCAATTGGAGCAAGACCAATGTCTGAAAAAATCAACCCACTACGCCGCCGTTTTTTGGGCATTGCAGCCCTGAGCATTGCTGCTACACAGTTAGGTCGATTCGGTTTGGCGAACGCACAATCGAGCCAAACACAGCCAAAGGAAGCCGCCACACCTCAACCCGGAACCGCGCAGTCCACCGACCCAAACGCAATCCGCCCCTTCACCCCAAGCGCGAGGGACATTCGCGGCGCTTCACCGTATCTCCCACTTGAAAACGAGCCCGAACCCAAGCTGATCGTAGATCCCCCGCTTCCTCAAGGGCTGGCTTTGGGCATCTTCTGGGCCCAGTACCGAGTAGAGAATTTGCGTATCGTACCCGTTTTTGGAGCAGGTGCTATCCAGACCTCTCCGCGGGTCGGGCATCTGCACATCACCGTCGACGATCTGCCCTGGTGGTGGGCGGATGCGAGTGACACCAACACAATCGACATAGCCGGACTGCCACCCGGACCGCACAAGGTAAAGATCGAGTTGGTTGACCCTAACCACAACGTTTTCCCCGGACAGGTGGTGACGCAGACGTTCACCATCCCTGAATACCAGAGCGCGCACGCGCACTAATGGAGCCTCTATACCCGGCCCGCTTCGCCGGAGTAAAAGAGTACGTAAACCCGCTTCAAGTTTCGCACAGCAGGCAATTGGACCCAAGCACTAATGGGAGAAAGACCTTTGCTGCCAGCGTAGATCGCGATCGCCCACCAGAGGTATCAGCACCGACGAAACTGGTCTCTGTTCTGGGTCGAAAAGCACGACAGGTATCACGAAATTGATTAGAGCAGGCTGAGTTAAATCAATTGGAGAAAGATCAATGTCTGAGAAAATCAACCATCAACGCCGCCGCTTTTTGGGCATTGCAGCCGGGACGATCGCAACTACACAGCTAGGTCGATTCGGTTCTGCGAACGCTCAATTAAGCCAACCACACCCCAAGGAAATTACCACGGCTCAATCTGGAACCGTCCACACCGACCCAACCGCAATCCGCCCCTTCCAAATAAATATCCCGCAAGCAGACCTCGACGATCTCCGCCAACGCATTGTGGCGACCCGCTGGCCCGAAAAGGAGACTGTCTCAGACCAGTCGCAGGGATTGCAGCTCGCGACGATGCAAGAACTCGCGCGCTACTGGGCGACAGATTACGACTGGCGCAAGGTCGAGGCAAGACTGAAAGCCTTGCCGCACTTCATCACCGAGATCGATGGGCTAGACATTCATTTCATTCACGTGCGATCGCAGCATGAGAACGCGTTACCGCTCATCGTCACGCACGGTTGGCCCGGTTCAATCATCGAGCAGCTAAAGATTATCGATCCACTGACTAATCCCACAGCGTATGGTGCGAGCGCATCCGATGCTTTCGATGTGGTGATTCCGTCGATGCCGGGCTATGGCTTCTCCGGCAAACCAACCACCACAGGCTGGGGTCCCGAGCGCATGGGTCAAGCCTGGGATGTGTTGATGAAGCGTTTGGGCTACACCCGCTACGTCGCCCAGGGCGGCGATTGGGGTGCGTTTGTTGTTGATCAGATGGGTTTGCAGGCACCAGCGGGATTGCTCGCCATCCACACCAACATGCCTGCCACCGTTCCAGAGGATGTCGATAGGGCGCTCCTAGCTGGCAGCCCAGCGCCATCGGGTCTCTCATCTGACGAACAGCGCGCCTATGAGCAACTGGTCAGAACGTTCAAGCAAGTGGACTACGCCAGACTAATGGCGTCGCGCCCGCAAACCTTGTACGGAATTGCGGATTCACCCGTCGGTCTGGCTGCCTGGCTTCTAGACCACAATGATGCTGGCGGTCAGCCAGCGGCAGCAGTCGCCTCAGCCCTAAACCGAACGAGCAGCACCACTGGCGAGCTGACCCGCGACGAGATCCTTGACAACATTACGCTGTATTGGCTGACAAATACGGGAGTCTCTGCGTCCCGTCTCTACTGGGAATACAAGGGTGGCTTTTTCAACGCTAAGGGTGTCTCCATTCCGGTGGCGGTGAGCATCTTTCCTGGTGAGCAATATGAGGCCCCACGAAGCTGGACTGAGCAGGCGTATCCCAATCTCATTTATTACAACCAGCTCGACAAAGGCGGACACTTTGCAGCGTGGGAGGAGCCAACAATTTTTACTCAAGAACTCAGGGCAGCGTTCAGGTCGCTGCGCTAATCATGAAAAATACCTTTGCTAGTCCAATCGTTAAAGCCGCTGCCGTGCAGATCAGCCCTGTGCTGTACAGTCGGCAGGGCACCGTGGAAAAGGTCGTGAAGAAGATTCGTGAGCTGGGACAACAAGGCGTCCAGTTCGCCACTTTCCCCGAGACCATCATTCCCTATTACCCCTACTTCACCTATGTGCTAGCCCCGTTCGCGCTGGCTAAGGAACATCTGCGGTTGCTTGAAGAGTCAGTCACGGTGCCGTCTGCTGAAACCCGGGCGATCGCCGAAGCCGCAAAGGAAGCAAACATGGTCGTCTCGATCGGCGTCAATGAGCGCGATGGCGGTTCAATCTACAATACACAGCTTCTCTTCGACGCAGACGGTACGCTGATCCAGCGCCGCCGCAAGATCACGCCGACTTATAACGAGCGGATACTTTGGGGTCAGGGTGACGGCTCGGGACTGCGCGCCGTCGATAGTGCTGTTGGGCGCATCGGACAACTTGCCTGCTTTGAGCATAACAACCCTTTGGCACGGTACGCGCTGATCGCCGATGGTGAGCAGATTCACTCGGCGATGTATCCCGGATCGTTTGCCGGGCCGTTGTTCGCGGAGCAGGCAGAAATTAACGTCCGCCAGCACGCCCTTGAATCTGGCTGCTTTGTCGTCAGTGCGACCGCGTGGCTCGATGCCGATCAGCAGGCCCAGATCATGCAAGACACGGGTTGTCCGATCGGACCAATTTCGGGTGGTAACTTTACTGCGATCGTGAGCCCGGACGGATCGATTACTGATGGGCCGATCCAGGCTGGTGAAGGCGAAATAATTGCCGATCTTGACTTTGCGCAAATTGACGCCCGCAAAAGAGTTATGGATGCGCGTGGTCACTACAGCCGCCCCGAACTGCTCAGCTTGCTGATCGACCGGACACCCGCATCGTACGTCCATGAGCGCACCGCCTACCCCAACGCTGATGGCTTGCTGATGGCTGTCGCGGAGGAGAGGCCAGTCGAAGTTCTCTAATTCCACCGTACCTGAACCAACGACAGGGAGGTCAGCACATGTCCGAAGCAATCAATCCTAATCGCCGCTCCTTTTTAACAACCACGGTTCAAACCATTGCTGCTACCCAGCTTGGCAGGCTTGGTTTCACCAAACAGCACGCTACACCGGCAACGGCTGAGTTACCGATTGAAGGCGAACTCCCTTCTCTGGTCGGCGCAACCACATGGCTCAATTCGCAGCCATTAACGGTTGACGAACTGCGCGGAAAAGTTGTGCTCATCAACTTCTGGACTTATACCTGCATTAATTGGTTGCGCCAACTTCCTTATGTTCGCGCGTGGGCCGAAAAGTATCAGGATCAGGGACTAGTAGTAATTGGTGTACATACACCGGAGTTCGGATTCGAGAAGAATCTCGATAATGTCCGCCGAGCTTTGACGGACATGAGAATTGATTACCCGATCGCCGTGGATAACGATTATGCAGTGTGGCGTGCGTTCGGGAACCGTTATTGGCCGGCCCTTTATTTTATAGACACGCAAGGACGCATCCGTCATCACCACTTCGGCGAGGGCGAGTATGAGCGATCGGAAAGGGTCATTCAACAGCTCCTATCAGAAGCTGGAGCGGGTGGTGTCAGTCAGGAAATGGTCGAAGTCAACGCTCGCGGTCTTGAGGCTGCTGCTGATTGGGACAGTCTGCGATCGCCTGAAAACTACCTCGGCTACGCAAGAACAGACAATTTTGCGTCTTCCGGCGCGATGTTAAACAAGCCTCATTCGTATACCGCCCCTGCGCAATTGCAACGAAATCAATGGGCACTTTCGGGCGATTGGACAATCGGCAGACAAGCCATTGTCCTAAGCCAGCCCGGTGGGCGAATTGTGTACCGCTTCCACGCCCGTGACCTTCATCTTGTCATGGGTCCGTCCGCACCAGGAACGTCCGTGCGGTTTCGCCTGCTCATAGATGGGCAGCCAGCAGTTGAGGCTCGTGGACTTGACGTTGATGAACGAGGCGAAGGCACCGTGACCGAACAGCGGTTGTACCAACTGGTTCGGCAATCGGAGCCTATCCGCGATCGCCAATTCGAGATCGAGTTTCTAGATGCTGGGGTAGAGGCGTTTGCATTCACGTTTGGTTGATCACGCAAACAGATATGTCCTCACAACAAGTGACAAGGAGGTAAATGATATGACGATGAACTCCACACATGACAGCCCAATCCTCGTGACTGGAGCGGCTGGCGATATCGGTGCGATTGGTCGCAACCTCACTGCAATGCTGCTCGACAAAGGGCACCAGGTGCGCGCCCTGGTCCGCCGGGAGGATGAACGCGCTGAAGCGCTGCGTCAGCTTGGTGCCGAGGTTGTGAAGGGCGACCTGACCGATCTCGCCTCAATGCACCGGGCGATTGAAGGGGTTAAGCGCGTCTATTTTGGCATGTCAGTCTCGGCAGCTTATCTTGAAGCTACGGTCAACACTGCTGCGGTGGCAAAACACCACGGCGTCGAAGCCTTCGTGAACATGTCGCAGATGACGGTGACGCAGATGAGCATCACGGAGACCACTGACAGCCCGCAGCACAAGCTGCACTGGCTTGCAGAACAGGCATTGGCGTGGTCGGGGCTGCCGGTCGTCACAGTGCGGCCGACGGTCTTCCTCGAAGGCTTCTTCCTGCGTCTCGCCGCTGCTGGCGTCCGGGATAACAACGAACTGGCACTGCCGCTGGGCAACAGCAAGACTTCACCAGTTTCAGCGGTTGATGTAGCGCGCGCCGTTTCCGAAATCCTTGATGATCCTGCCCCACACATTGGTCATATTTACAATCTAACCGGATTTGAGTCAGCCGATCTCGACCACTATGCGCGCGCGTTTTCCGAAGCACTCGGTCGAACGATTCGCTATCGCGACGTGCCGCTCTCCGGGTGGACTGACACGCTTCGTGAGTTTGCAGTGCCAACGCACCTCATCAACCACCTCGCGGTGATGGCTGAACGTCATGCTCAGGGGCGGTATGACCGCATGACGGATGACCTGTTCAAGCTCACGGGCAAGACGCCGACGAGCCTATACGACTTCGTGAAATTGCACGCCGCAGAATTCACGCGAAGTCAAGTCGCGGCTTAAAGGGCAGGTCGCCCAGATGTCACCGAGTAGACGGCAAACAATTCGCCGCGTGAGAACAGCCGCAGTTCTTCTCTAAGGAGATCCGTGCTGCGTTTCGATCGCGACGCTAGTTGGCTCACCACTTACAAACCAAAAAAATCCAAAACTACTCAAAAGGAGGACATTATGACTCAATCAGAAGTTACACAACGAAACAGCGGGCAGGCATCTGATGCCAATGCGATCGGAAGGAATAAACCCATAACCGTCTCGTTGCATTTGCCCATCCAGCCACAATTCCGCACCATTGACGGGCTATCCATCCGTTATGCCGAGAGCGAGGACCCAGGGCGAGGTGTGCATGCTCTCCTTCTCAGCCCTTGGCCGGAGAGCCTATATGCGTTTGAGCCAACGTGGTTGCAGCTCTCCCAGTACGCGCACCTTGTGGCGATCGACCTTCCAGGCTTCGGACACTCTGAGCGACGCGACGACCTCATGTCCTCACGCGCAATGGGCGAGTTTATCGTGCACCTTGCGGACGCATTTGGGCTGGAGCAGCCGCACGTTGTCGGACCTGACGTTGGCACCAGTGCTGCGCTCTTCGCCGCAGCACTCCATCCAGGACGGCTACGCAGCCTTGTCGTCGGGAGCGGGGGTGCGGCAGTTCCGCTACAGTTGGGTGGACTGCTGAAGGAGTGGGTCGAGGCTCCCGACATCGAGCCATATCGCAACATCGACGGGCGACAGATTGTCAGTGCAGCGATCGCGAAGTTCGAGCGATACACGCCGACCGATGCTGCACGCGAGGATTATCTCTCGTCCTATGAGGGTGAAAGGTTCGTCGAGTCAATGCGCTACGTGCGTGCGTATCCAACGCAGCTTCCCGACCTCGCTGGTCTGCTGCCGACTATCCAAACGCCAGTGTTGATCATTGCCGGACGACGGGATCACGTCGTACCCCTGGTCAACGCGGAGTTTCTCCTCGAACGACTGCCCGCGAGCAAACTTGCCGTCCTCGAAGCGGGGCACTTCACATGGGAGGATGCTGCCGACGAGTACGCGGCATTCGTCACAAATTGGTGGGATAGAGGCTACGCGATCGCCGACCCCCGATCAAGCGACATCAACGAGGAGAATGGAGCGGCTCTCCCGGTGACGACTAATGTGCAGCAGGTGGAGGTAGCCGTGCTTGCTGGCGGTTGCTTTTGGGGCATCGAGGACATCCTGCGTGAGGTGCCTGGCGTGATCGACACCGAGGTCGGTTACACGGGCGGCTGGCTTGAGAACCCAACATACGAGGACACGCACGACAGCCAGTCTGGACACGCCGAAGCGGTTCGCGTCACTTTCGATCCATCGGTGCTTAGCTTCGAGGATCTGCTCGATCGCTGGTTTTTCCGCCTGCACGACCCCACGACGCTCAACCGTCAGGGCAACGACATCGGGACGCAGTACCGCTCGGCGATCTTTCCGCAGACGGACGAGCAGCAGGCGATCGCGGAACGTGTCATCGCGCGTGTCGCCGTGTCAGGGCACTGGAAGCGACCGGTTACCACAAGCATTGAACCCGCTGCAACCTGGTACAGCGCTGAGGAGTACCACCAGGACTACCTGCGCAAGCATCCCGGCGGATACACCTGCCATTACCTACGCGATTAAGCAGCCCATCGGCGCGTCGGCGTGGATATCAGCTCACCAGTCAGCGCTTAAAACCGAAGACCCAAACGGCTTTGACTATCACCTAACCTGCAACATTCACACCATATTTCTAAAGGAGATTGTCATGAAACTGGAAGGTAAAACAGCCTTAATCACTGGCGGTACCAGCGGCATTGGTCTAGCAACCGCTCAAGAATTTATCCGCGAAGGGGCGAAGGTCGTGGTAACGGGCAGGACTCCCGACAGGCTTGCCCAAGCGGCGGAGGTGCTAGGACCAAATGCGACCGTAGTCTCAGCGGATGTGAGCAAGTCTGCTGAACTGGATGAACTGTTCAAGCAGGTGCGCGAGAAGCATGGACACCTTGATGTAGTCTTTGCCAATGCTGGCATAGCAAAGTTGGGTCCGGTGGAGAGTACCACTGAAGACGTGGTGGACGAACTGTTCAATACCAATTTTCGAGGCAATTACTTCACGGCTCAAAAAGCGCTGCCGCTATTGAAAGATGGTGGGGCGATCGTGTTCACCACATCCTGGTTTGTGGAGGTCGGCATTGCCGGAACATCAGCGGTGTCTGCGACCAAAGCGGCTCTGCGATCGCTCACCCGCACTCTAGCAACAGAGCTACTGCCACGCAACATCCGAGTCAATGCGGTTAGTCCTGGCGTGATTGAGTCGCCGCTGTTTGGGAAGCTTGGCTTGCCGGAAGAGACGGTCCAAGAAATCGGAAAAAGTCTCCTACAACAGATGCCGATGCAGCGATTTGGCACGGTAGAGGAAGTTGCGAAGGCGGTGGCTTTTCTGGCATCGGACGACGCCTCCTACATTACAGGAGTCGAACTTGCCGTTGATGGCGGGCGGACTCAGCTTTAAAGCGCAAATGCTGGATAGGAGATAGCCCCCATGGCAAGGTTGTTATCAGTCAACGTTGGTCTTCCTCGCGAGATTTCATGGCGCGGGCAGACCGTATATACAGCAGTATGGAAAGAGCCGGTCGAAGGACGTTGCATGGTGCGGCGACTCAACATCGATGGTGATGCACAAGGTGACCTGGCCGGTCACGGTGGCGAACAGCGCGCGGTGTTTGTCTACCAGATCGAGTCTTATCGCTATTGGGAACGTGAACTGAATCGGAGTGATTTCACATTCGGGCAATTCGGCGAAAACTTTACGGTGGAGGGACTGGCTGATAGTGAGGTCTGCATCGGCGATCGCTACCGGATCGGCGGGGCGCTGTTTGAAGTCACCCAGCCGCGTGTGACCTGCTATCGCGTTGGCATCCGCATGGATGATCCCAGAATACCGGCTTTGCTCGTGGCGCATCGCCGCCCGGGGTTCTACTTTCGCGTGCTTGAAGAAGGCGAGGTTGGGGCTGGTGACGAAATCATTAAAGTTGCTGAGGGTCCGGAGCAACTGACGGTTGCCGCAGTCGATGCGCTGCTCTATCTCCCCAAACCTGCCAAAGAAGACGTTGAGCGGGCTCTGCGGATCTCAGCTCTGAGCCCTGGCTGGCAGTCTTCTTTTGAGACGATGCTCCAGCAGATGGCACAATCGGGGTCACGCACCGGCAATGCGGGTCTCGCTTCACCAGAACAGATGGCTACAGCCACTCCTGGATTTCGGTCTCTCAAAGTAGCTCGGATCGATCGCGAGAGCAGGAGCGTCGTCTCGCTGATACTGGAGCCAGCAGACGATCGTCCGCTCACCGTCCCTCTGGCTGGGCAGTTCGTAGCATTGCGACTTCGTCCTCAACCGGATGGACCTCCAGTTTTGCGCAGCTACTCACTTTCGGGTCTGCCGGATGCCCATCGTTATCGCATCAGTGTTAAGCAGGAGCCGCACGGCCTCGCCAGCACCTACGTAAACACACAGCTCCGGATTGGCGATGTGCTGGAGGTCAGCGAGCCACGGGGTGCCTTCACCCTGCAACCAGGCGATCGTCCTGTGGTGCTATTGAGCGCGGGCGTAGGCGTAACTCCGGTGCTGGCTATGCTCCATGCACTGGTGTCCCAGGCATCGGTGCGCCCGGTTTGGTGGATTTTTGGCGCACGGAACAGCGGGGAGCATCCCTTTGCCCAGGAAGTACGCGATCTATTAGCGAAGCTTCCCAACGCCAGGAGCTACGTCCAGTACAGCCAGCCTGATTCTACTGACCGATTGGGGTTTGATTTTGATGCAGCCGGTCGCCTGACTGCCACTGTCCTCAAAGCGTTGGAGCTTCCCCTCGAATCCGATTTTTATCTGTGCGGACCACCCGCGTTTCTAGCAGACTTCACCGCCGGACTTGCCAATCTAGGAGTAGTGCGCGATCGCATCCACACCGAAGTTTTCGGTTCAGGCAAGTCCATCACCCCGGGCGTAACGAACGCAGCACACCGTCCACCACACGCGCCGGATGGTCCTGCTGGCGAAGGTCCAAGCATTTCATTTGCCCGCACCGGGCTCACGGTTTCCTGGGACTCCAAGTTTCAGAACCTGTTAGAACTTGCTGAAGCCTGTGATGTCCCGGTGCGTTGGTCCTGCCGGAGCGGAGTTTGCCACATGTGCGAGTCTGGGCTAATTTCCGGGTCGGTGCAATATGACCTTGAGCCGCTCGACGCTCCGGCGGTTGGGAACCTATTGATTTGCTGCTCACGCCCGCAGGAAGACATGGTCATCGATCTCTAGAATGCCTAGCAACATGCATGAAAAAATTTAGGAGGATTTCATATGCGATCTGACATTGTTCCAGGAGCGGTCTTTCCCGACTACGAACTGCCCGACCACACTACCAAGCGCCGGAAGCTCTCCGAGCTGCAAGGACAACATCCGATGGTCCTCGTCCTCAGTCGTGGCGGGTACTGCCCCAAGGATCGCCGACAAGCTGAGGGACTAGTCCAACTCCATCGTGAGATCGAGGTCGGCTATTGCCGTTTGGTCACGATCAGCACTGACAACCTCACCGAAACGAATGAGTATCGCAGCGGCGTCGGTGCTCACTGGACGTTTCTCTCCGACGCAGGACGCAAAATTCAAAAAGACCTCGATATCGCCGAATACACCGACCCGCTCCACAATCCCATGATCCCATACACGATCGTCCTGGAACCGGGTCTAGTCATTTACAAGATCTACATGGGCTACTGGTTTTTCGGGCGACCGACTCTGGAGGAGCTGCGTCAGGATCTGCGCGCCGTTCTCAAGAAATGCCGACCAGATTGGGAAATCACAACACCTGAAATGAAAGCAGCGTGGCAGGAAGGCCACAAAGAACTCTTTTACCCGTATGGTAAAACCTACGCTCAGACGATCGGTGAACAGGACTAGGCGCGAAGTGATCACGGTAGGCGCACCAGTCAATCTCACACTGGAAGCCATCATTGCCCCTCAAAAGAGGCAGAGAATATGCCCGAAGAAATCAACCATGCTCGCCGCCGCTTTTTGGGCACCGCAGCCATGACCGTTGCTGCCACACAGCTAGTCCGATTTGGTTCTGCAATCGCCCAATCAAGCCAAACAAAACCAGCCGCTCTGGACAGGATGAAGTCGGGGACAAACACGTCGTTCGGCTCCCTGAGACAGATCGATGCCGGTGTCCTGAATGTCGGATACGCAGAGGTTGGTCCTGCGAATGGTGATCCAGTAATCCTCCTGCACGGATGGCCCTACGACATTTACAGCTATGTCGATGTCGCCCCGTTGTTAGCGTCAGCGGGGTACCGAGTGATTGTCCCCTATCTACGCGGCTATGGGACGACGCGCTTTCTTTCGAGCGAGACACTCCGGAATGGGCAGCAGTCGGCACTTGCAGTCGATATCATCGCGTTAATGGATGCACTCAACATCGAGAAGGCGATCATCGGCGGGTTTGATTGGGGAGCCCGAACCGCCAACATCATCGCAGCACTCTGGCCCGAACGCACCAAGGCGCTCGTCTCTGTAAGCGGTTATTTGATCGGCAACCCTGAAACCAACCAGATGCCACTGCCGCCGCAAGCTGAACTTCAATGGTGGTATCAATTTTATTTCGCGACGGAGCGGGGCCGCGCGGGCTACGAACAATATCGGCATGACTTTAACAAGCTCATCTGGAAGCTTGCTTCGCCGCAATGGCAATTCGATGACGCGACATTCGATCGCAGTGCCGAGTCTTTCAACAATCCCGATCATGTCAGCATCGTCATTCACAACTACCGCTGGCGGCTCAGTCTGGCTGAAGGTGAGCCGCAGTACGACGAGCTTGAGAAGCGACTTGCCGAAGCTCCAGTAATCACCGTGCCCACCATCACGCTTGAAGGGGATGCTAACGGTGCACCACACCCAGATGCCAGTTCCTATGCCAGGAAATTCTCGGGCAGATACTCACACCGGGTTATCAGTGGCGGCATTGGACACAACCCACCTCAAGAAGCGCCACAGGAGTTTGCAAATGCGATCGTCGAAGTTGACGGTTATTGATGGTGTTTTACCTGAGTCGTGAACAGACAATTTACAGCACGGAGAAAACACCATGACCCAACTAAAAAAAGTACGTTACCCAACCAAAACCCGCACGATAGGTGCCTTCGTCTTCCTCTCACGATTCCTTGTTGCGCTTTTTGTGGCAACAGTGTTTCTAGCACCACTCAGCCGCGTGCTGGCGCAGCAGCCTACACAGAGTGGCGCACAAGCTCAGGTTGTAACCGAGGCGATCGCAACCAAAGACAACACACTCCGCCCCTGGGGCAATGAAACTGCCACAACTCAACTCGAAACCGCGCAGTCCACCGACACAACTGCAATTCGCCCCTTTCAAGTCCACGTTCCGCAAGAGGCGATCGACGACCTCCGCCAACGCATTGTGGCGACTCGCTGGCCTGACCAGGAAACTGTTGCTGACCAGTCACAGGGTGTGCAACTGGCAACCATGCAGGAGCTAGTGCGCTACTGGGGCACGGAGTACGACTGGCGGAAAGCCGAGGCGAAGCTGAATGCCTTACCGCAGTTCATAACAAACATCGACGGGCTAGACATTCACTTTATCCATGTCCGCTCCCAAAATCCTAATGCGTTGCCGTTGCTCATCACGCATGGCTGGCCCGGCTCGGTCATTGAACAGCTAAAGGTCATCGGTCCGCTAACCGATCCCACTGCCTACGGAGGACAACCAGAGGATGCCTTCGACCTGGTGATTCCGTCGATTCCTGGCTACGGCTTCTCCGGCAAGCCGACGGGCATTGGTTGGGACCCCGATCGCATTGCACAAGCCTGGGCAGAACTGATGCAACGCCTCGGTTACACCCGCTACGTTGCCCAAGGCGGCGACTGGGGATCTCCTATCACTAGCGCGATGGCGCGCCAGGCACCAGCAGGATTACTCGGAGTCCACCTCAATCTGCCAGCGACGATACCGCCCGAGATAGCCACAGTGCTTGCTAGCGGCAACCCCGCACCAGCCGACCTCTCCGAGCAGGAACGTGCAGCGTTTGACTCACTCGACACGTTTAATAAGAAGGACCGAGCCTACGCTGTGATGATGGGCACGCGTCCACAGACGGTCGGGTATGGTCTGTCGGACTCGCCAGCCGGACTTGCGGCGTGGCTGCTTGGGCATCCAGGCTTCGCGCAGTGGACCTCCAGTGGCGACGATTCCGAAAAGTCCCCGACGAAAGACGAAGTGCTGGACGACATCACGCTGTACTGGCTAACAAATAGCGCGGTTTCATCAGCTCGGCTGTACTGGGAGAACAAAGCCAGCCTCTTGAACGCGATCGCCCAGAAGACCAACGAAATCTCGCTGCCAGTGTCCATCACGGTGTTTCCAGGGGAGATCTATCAAGCTCCAGAGACGTGGGCTCGGCGTGCCTATCGCAACCTGATCTACTTCCATGAGGCTGGCAGGGGCGGTCACTTCGCAGCATGGGAGGAGCCGCAGCTCTTTTCCGAGGAAATCCGCGCAGCATTCAGGTCACTGCGTTAGTTGAAGACCAATATATTCACTCGGTAAAATGACTAGCTATCAATAGAGGTAGTCATGGAAACAGCAGATATCATTGTGATTGGAAGTGGTCAGGAAAGATAGGCGTACACAAACATAAAAGTTGGGGAGCACCTGAAGAGGTGCTCCCCAACTTTTCATGCACTAAGAATCAGAACAATTAAGCCTTTCCTCGCCTGTCGTGGAGCTTTTGCTCAATTAGAGGATCTTGCCAACCCGTTGGCTCCGCACTATTTCCAGAGGAGGGTTCCTCTAGGGTCTTCTTTGCTGCCGAAGTTGCACTATCGGCAACATCTTTAGCTTTTTGAGAGGTTTGGTTAATGGTGTTTTGAATCGCGGGCCTTACATCATCATTGATTGTTTTTTTAGCAGAATCGGTGACACCGCGAACGTCTGCTTCATTGATTTTGCCTTGGACAGACTGGGTTACGCCGCGAACATCTGCTTCGTCAATTTTGCCTTGAATAGATTGGCTGACACCGCGAACATCTGCTTCATTGATTTTGCCCTGTACAGACTGGGTTACGCCGCGGACGTCTGCTTCATTAATTTTGCTTTGTACAGACTGGGTTACACCACGAACATCTGCTTCATTGATTTTGCTTTGGACAGACTGGGTTACGCCGCGAACATCTGCTTCGTCAATTTTGCCTTGAATAGATTGGCTGACACCGCGAACATCCGCTTCCTCGATCTTCTGCTTTGCAGACTCAGCTAGCCCTTTAACATCTGTTTCATCAATCTTTTCTTTGACACTATCGAGAGCATCTTCAACCCGATGGGTAACGCTTTCAGCTGCGTCCTTAATTGATCCCACCGCATTTTCTACTTGCTGGTCCATATTTGTAGCGGCTTGGTCACCAATAGCTGCACCTGCGATCGCGCCACCTACAGCACCAACAGCTGCACCCATTTTACCGCCGACCATTCTACCAACTACCGCGCCTGCAACACTACCTCCGGTTGCGCCAACCGCTTTAGCTACAGTATGTCCACCGCTTTGATTTTTTTTGTCCTTCTCTGTCTGCTCGGATTGGGTAGAAGGAAAATTAGTATCCTGACTTACAATGTTTTTATCAGGATTTCCAGATGGATATTGGTTATTGCTTGCACTCGTCATAAAGTAAATCCTCTTGAAAGATAAATTTCTCTTATTTCTATTTAGAGCATATCAATTGGGATCTAGTAATTCATCTTCTCAAGGCTGAGACTTTCTAGAAGCTATTTCAGCCAATAGTTATAGACCTTCGCTGTCGATTCAATTTTCTAATACTCAAACAACCATTCACTGATATCACTAGTAGAGCTTGATATTGATACAGCGAGGATTCCGAAGAAATTAGACCAGATTAACCTAAAATCTTAAGCGCTAATAAGCTTTCTTAATGAATCTAGGGCAAGCTGGAGCAGAATAGATGTGGCAATGGCTATAGTGGGCGATCGAGCTCGTGCATATCCTTTTGTTACTAATAGAAGCTGGAGCAACGTGGCAGTTACTCAAACAACGTATAAGGAAGGAGCACTCACGCTGATTGATAATAGAGCATATATTTGCTGCTCTGTGTTTAAAGACGATGCTTATCGCTACGGCAGGAGTTTTCTTCAAAGCACAGTGTTGATTTAAGCTAAGCTTTTGTCACTCAATAAGCTATCCTTTCGCCAAAGTTCAATCTAGAATATTGATTCTTTCTTTGAGCGATCGCCTCCACTCATATGTCTACGAACTGTATTTCTGAACACACCTCGGCTTCACCTTTAGTTCAACTCTGAAGACAGAGTAGTCCTAGCGCTTGAGGCAGACGTTAGCTAGAGCGATCGCCCTCTACACTTTAGGGGTGAAGTTTAACCTCGTTTCTTCATCATCACTAACTCGCTTCTAACAAACACATTAATTATTAAACATATTAAGAGAAACTTATGCAGCTTCAAGTCGAGTGCAGTAACACAGTTGGAAAACAGCAGGTCTGCCAGATTTGCAATCGCTCCTTTGAAATGCAAGCCGCACAGGTTATGGTTTGTGATGACAAAGGAAGCATCTACGGCGATGTCTGCCCTGTCTGCATTAGCAGAGGATTTGGTTGGCTTAACAGCCACTTTAAACCGTTCAGGTAAATAAAAACAGCAATTGCCGTGCCCTCAAATCTAATTGCTGTGATTAAAGAATGAAGTGGACAACTGTAAAAACCGGAGGCGCGCTCCTCAAAGGGTTCCAGTTTTTACGGCAATGCTTGGTCACATCTACTTCACTGACCTAATATCACTTTAAAGAACCTGTGTGAGTAAACAGATTAAAACGATGGAAAAAGTTTACGGGAATACACAAGGCATTAGATCGAGCCATCTCAAACAGCTTCAGCAATTGTATGAGCAGCGACAGCCGGGCGATCGCTTTGTAACCTCTGAATTTGCCCAACAGTTAACGGCTCTCAGCCTTGAAACTCACCATCCCTTATGCAGCTACATCAATCGTCGTGGGCAAATTGTCCGCATCGCGATAGGAACTCCTGCCCAAACTCAGCTTGCTGCTTCTGAGCTACCTCGGCAAAGTGCTGAACGCTTGAGTGGCATTCACTGTGTGGCTGTCCAGCCTACCCCTCCTGATGCTGCAAGCCTACTTGCAATGGTACGACAACGCTTAGATGCACTAGTCATCCTGATTCCGAATGACACAGATGGGAAGCGACCGGGAAACCATAATCCAGCCTCAATCAAAGAAGCCTATCTCGCCCATTTGGTATCTGACCTGAAAACACCTTGGGCTGTTTCACCCCCCTTTAAACTAGAAGATTTGGTGGAACAGGACTCAATTGATTGGGTTGATGAGTGGGAAACGGAGTTTCAGGAATCTGGCTTTGCAGCATTGCAGTTTCAGCAAATTGAGTCTGATGACGATCGCGTCCTTCTGGTCGGACTGATGACCGATGATCTAACAGAACAACGGTTTCACGATGGTCTAGCAGAACTGACTCGACTCGTAGAAACGGCTGGAGGCGAAGTCGTGGGGACAGTGCAGCAAAAGCGATCGCGCCCTCATCCCCAGACTGTGGTAGGTCAAGGCAAGGTTGAAGAAATTACGCTTCAGGCTCAAACCTTAAACGCTAACTTGATTGCATTTGACCGAGACATTTCCGCTTCCCAAAGCCGCAACTTGGAGGAACAGATTGGCATTCGAGTTGTAGATCGAACTCAGGTTATTTTGGATATCTTTGCTCAACGCGCCCAATCTCAAGCAGGCAAATTGCAAGTCGAATTAGCGCAAATGGAATATCTGCTGCCTCGCCTGCGAGGGCGTGGACGAGAGATGTCTCGTTTGGGTGCTGGCATCGGCACGCGAGGACCAGGAGAAACCCGCTTAGAAGTAGAACGACGCACCATTCAACAACGAATTAGTCACCTCCAGCATGAGGTCAACCAACTCCAGGCACATCGTTCTCGCCAACGCCAACAGCGCCAACAACAGGATATTCCTACCGTTGCATTGGTTGGCTACACTAATGCAGGCAAATCGACCCTGCTTAATGTTTTGACCCAGGCTGAGGTTTATGTTGCCGATCAGCTATTCGCAACCCTTGATCCCACAACTCGCCGACTCACGATTTCTGAGCCGTTATCTCAAGAACAGCGTCCATTGCTGCTCACTGATACGGTTGGTTTTATCCACGAACTGCCACCTGCACTGATTGATGCATTTCGCGCCACACTTGAAGAAGTAACTGAGGCAGATGCACTTTTGCATGTGATTGACTTGTCTCATCCCGCCTGGGAAAGTCATATCCATTCGGTAGAAGCAGTATTGGCAGATTTATCAACTCTTCCTGACCCAAATTTGCCAATGTCTACCTTGCTAGTGTTTAACAAACTAGATCAGGTGGATAGTGAGACGTTGGCGATCGCCCAGCAACAATATCCACAATCAGTGTTTATTTCAGCCACTAAAGGTTTGGGCTTAGACACTCTCCGACAGCGACTACTACAACTCATCGATCACGTAACCATACCCGTATAACTGAAACGGCTTTAAACATAATGGACACCAATGTCTTGCAGCGTTATTGGGCAGGAGAAAGAGATTTTGTCGGATTAAAACTAGCCAATGCAAAGTTAAATCGAGCAGAATTAAGCAACATCAACTTGTCTCAAGCAGACTTAAGAGGAGCTAGACTCATCGGAGCTAATCTACAGCAGGCAAACTTAAGCAATGCATGTCTAGCAAATGCAGATTTAACAGACGCTAATTTAGAAGGTGCAGATTTAAGAGGTGCAGATTTGTCTGCTGCACTGTTACTTAGAACAAACTTGTCCCAAGCAAGGATGGTGGGTGCTAACCTGAAGTGGGCATCCCTAGCAGGCGCAAACCTAGAAGGTGCAGACTTAGACGATGCAATTCTGAGTCGAACAATTCTGCCCGATGGTTCTTCCCTTAGCCCTGCACTAAGCTTGGACAGATTGTAAAGTTCCTCCTCAAAATTAATTGCACGAGAGCAAACCGAAAGGATATTACCTGGAGTGAACCTGTAAATAATTCTCAAGCTCAAATGTTTTCAGAATCACAAACTTGCTTCATTTAATCCCCCTCCTTCGGGTGGAAGATTGGATAGGAAGGCAAAAGTAAATTTATAACTTAGCAGCTAGCAAATGAAACTTCTCGTAGGATGACTGATGGGAAACAGTTGCCTGTTGAGGATTTTTCGTGCTCAAACCACCTCCTCGAGATCACAATTTCTTGAGGAGTTTTATTTATTATTGAAAACTAAATTATACCGATTCCACACAATAGTTCATATTTTGTAGCGTACTCTATACAAGCTGCAAAATACAAAGCTCTAAAGAAAATCAGTCCTAAATCGTAGTTTGTAACAAGAAACTGTAGCCGTTAGCATCATCTTCCGTAACATGGCATAACTCCTCAGACGCAAATCACGCTGTTCCTGAGATAGAGGATAAAGCAGATGACAGCAGATATTGTTCTTAGTTAATGGCTAAAGAATCAGCTCAGCCTATTGCCTGAATTCTTTACTCGACGATTGAAACTGGTTTTATCTGACTCATAGTTTTTGGTAGAGATCGCCGAGTAGTAATTAGGTTCTTTTCACCTTACTGGCTGATGTTTGCCGCTCGTATCACCCTGATTCAAATAAACAGTTGCCAATTTTGGGACTCGTGATTCTTCTGTCGCTAGTCCCAAAGCAAACCTCACCTTAAAAACAGCAATATTGGTAGCCCTATGCCACAAAAGAAACAGACGTTTGATGAACGCAACGGTCAATCTCAAAGTTCTAAAAAATCTTTAGCAATGAGTACACCTTCGTCTAGCCTATATTCATCTCACTCTCAATCCACAATTGAGAAAAGTATTTCTGTAACTGCGTCTGTTCAAGCGCCTGATTTGGTTTGCTTATCCCATTTACGGTGGAATTTTGTTTACCAGCGGCCGCAGCAATTGCTGAGCCGTTGTGCTCAAACGCAGCGGATCTTTTTTATCGAAGAACCTATTTTTCACCCTTCTATTCAGGCACAGCTAGAGGTAAGCCAGCCTGAAGCTGGTGTTTGGGTAGTTGTGCCACAGTTGCCCGAAGGGATGAGTGAAGAGGCGATCAACACGGTTCAACGGAGTTTGATCGATGATTTGTTGGCAGAGCGAAATATTCAACAGTACATTTGTTGGTATTACACGCCAATGGCGATCGCCTTCACTCGCCACCTTGAACCACTGGCAGTAGTTTATGACTGCATGGATGAACTATCAGCTTTTAAGGGTGCCTCTCCTATCATGAAACAGCGGGAGGCTGAGCTGTTTGGTCGTGCCGATCTGGTATTTACGGGTGGGCAAAGCCTCTACGAATCAAAGCGGGATCATCATCCAAATGTGTATGCTTTCCCCAGCAGTGTGGATGTGCCTCACTTCGCTCAATCTAGAAAACTCACCGAAGATCCGGCAGATCAAGCAAACATTCCCCATCCTCGACTCGGCTTTTATGGGGTAATTGATGAGCGGATGGATATCGAGCTAATCGCAGGCATTGCTGCAGCCCGTCCCGATTGGCATTTAGTTCTGATTGGACCCGTTGCTAAGGTTGATCCCGCCAATTTGCCGCAGGGTGAAAACATTCACTACCTGGGCAGCAAAGATTATAAAGAGTTGCCCTCCTATCTGGCAGGGTGGGATCTGGCAATGCTGCCCTTTGCCCGTAATGAATCGACGCGATTCATTAGCCCTACCAAGACTCCCGAATATTTGGCTGCTGGGAAACCCGTTGTATCTACCTCCATTCGAGACGTAGTGCGTCCTTATGGACAGCAGGGTATGGTGAGAATTGCTGACAACGTTGCAGATTTTGTTGCGGCGGCTGAAGCTGCGATGCGAGAAGATACTCCAACATCGGGTTGGCTCAGTCAAGTAGATGCCTTCTTGGAAAAGATCTCCTGGGATCGGACGCTGTCTTCAATGCAAAAATTGATTGGAGAGGCGATCGCTGATACTCATTCATCTACCCATCTCACAACTACTCACGCAACAGGATATGGACAAACCCCAGCGGTTGTAACCAGAGACTTTGTATTTGACTATCTGATCGTGGGAGCAGGTTTCTCGGGTAGCGTCATTGCAGAGCGACTGGCAAAATCTGGCAAAAAAGTGCTGATAGTCGATCGTCGCAACCATATTGCTGGCAACGCTTATGACCACTACGATAACGCGGGCGTTCTAGTTCACAAGTACGGTCCTCACATCTTTCATACCAACTCTCGTGAGGTATTTGAGTACCTCTCTCACTTCACAGAATGGCGTTCTTATGAACACCGCGTACTTGCCAGTGTTGATGGTCAGCTAGTTCCTATTCCAATCAACTTGAATACCATCAACAAACTCTACGGGTTAAACCTCAACTCATTCCAGGTTGAAGAGTTTCTACAATCATTGGCGGAACCCAAAGAGCAGATCCGTTCTTCTGAAGACGTGGTAGTAAGCAAGGTTGGACGGGTTCTCTATGAGAAGTTTTTCCGGGGCTACACTCGGAAGCAGTGGGGACTTGACCCGTCAGAACTGGATAAATCTGTAATTGCTCGCATTCCCACACGCACCAATCGGGACGATCGCTATTTCACGGATACATACCAGGCGATGCCGCTACATGGTTTCACTCGTATGTTTGAAAACATGTTAAACCATCCGAATATCAAGGTAATGTTAAACACCGATTACCGCGAGATTGAGAAAGCGATTCCCTGTCGTGAAATGGTGTATACGGGACCAGTTGATGAGTTTTTTGAATATCGTTATGGCAAGCTGCCCTACCGATCGCTGGAATTTAAACACGAAACTCACAATACACCTGTCCATCAAACTGCTCCTGTAATCAATTATCCTAACGAGCATCTCTATACTCGCGTCACGGAGTTTAAGTATTTGACCGGACAGGAACACTCTAAGACCAGTATCGTTTACGAGTTTCCCCGTGCTGAGGGTGATCCCTACTATCCTGTGCCGCGCCCCGAAAACGCTGAAGTGTATAAGAACTACAAAGCGCTAGCAGATACTACTCCTGGGGTGTACTTTGTTGGACGGCTGGCAACCTACAAGTACTACAACATGGATCAATGTGTAGCTCAAGCACTCAACGTATACAAGCAAATTGCTAGCAAACAACGCTTAGAAGCAACTAGCTAGAGCGTAGGTAAAGCGTGAGATTCCTGGTTCCTAAGCTAGAGTTAGGAACCAGGAATCTGCTAGATCAAATTTAACTAGGAGAATCGTTGATGAACTTGGAACCTCTCTCACTTCCACCTTTGGAGATGTGGGCTGGAGTGGAGTGTACGGTTAATCGTGTGGGTGATGAGTATTTTGATCAGTTGGAGCGCAATGGTCACGCGACGAGGCTAAATGACCTCGATCGCTTTGCTGCATTAGGCATTCGTGCCATTCGCTATCCAGTGCTGTGGGAACGGGTTGCTCCAAACGGATTGGAAAAGGCAGATTGGACTTGGACCGATGAACGGTTGGAACGGCTGCGGGAGTTGGGGATTTGTCCAATTGTAGGATTGGTGCATCATGGCAGTGGCCCACGGGATACCAGTTTGATTGATCCAGCATTTCCAGAGCGGCTGGCGGAGTTTGCCCATGCGGTGAGCGATCGCTATCCTTGGGTGACTCACTACACACCCGTGAATGAACCGCTCACAACTGCTCGATTTAGCGGACTGTACGGGCATTGGTATCCGCACGGTCGCGACGATCGCACCTTTCTGCGTGCTTTGCTGGTTCAGTGCCGCAGCGTTGCTCTTTCCATGCAAGCCGTCCGTCAGGTCAATCCTGATGCGCAACTGGTGCAAACTGAGGACATGGGCAAAACGTTTAGCACACCCCTGCTGGCATACCAGGCAGAACTGGAAAACCAACGCCGTTGGTTGAGCCTGGATTTGCTCTGCGGTCGGATTAATCCAGATCATCCACTCTGGCATTACTTTTGTCAGGTTGACATTGAGGCGGCTGAATTGGAATGGTTCCTAGAGCATCCCTGCCCGCCAGATATTGTTGGCATCAACTATTACCTGACGAGCGATCGCCTACTCGATGAGCAGTTGGAAAAATATCCAACTCACTTTCACGGTGGTAACGGTCAGCACGAATACGCTGATGTAGAAGCTGTGCGGGTTTGTGGAGAGGGAGTCGCTGGACATTATCGTCTGCTACGAGAAACTTGGGAACGATATCAACTCCCAGTTGCGGTGACAGAAGTTCACCTATGTTGTACCCGTGAGGAGCAGTTGCGCTGGCTCAAGCAAGCCTGGGAGGCAGCGCAACAGTTACGCGGCGAAGGAGCAGACATCCGGGCGATCACGGCTTGGTCGTTATTAGGAGCCTATGACTGGAACAGTTTAGTCACTCGGGCCAATAACTTCTACGAACCGGGTGTGTTTGATTTGCGATCGCCTACCCCTCGTGCCACTGCCTTGGCTACAATGGTGAGCCATTTCTCCCAAGGCAAAACTTACGAGCACCCTATCCTCGAAACACCAGGATGGTGGCAACGCCCAGAACGCTTGTTCTACCCCGCTGTTAACTGTAATTTCTCATCATCCACTACTTCCCCAGCACGTCATGACTCTCTCTCTCCACTCGTAATCACGGGTGCAACCGGAACACTAGGACAAGCATTTGCTCGAATCTGTGATATCCGAGGCATTCCCTATCGACTGTTAACTCGACAGGAAATGAACATTACAGATATTCAATCAGTGGAGCGATCGCTAGACGAATTAAGACCCTGGGCTGTGATCAACACAGCAGGATATGTGCGAGTTGACGATGCCGAACGTGAACCTCATCTATGTCAGAAAATTAACGCTGATGGAGCCGCAATTCTAGCACAGGCTTGTGTTGAACGAAGTGTTGGGTTGGTGACTTTCTCCTCTGATCTGGTGTTTGATGGTACTCACACAAAGCCTTATCTAGAAAGCCATCAAGTTTCACCGCTCAACGTGTATGGACACAGCAAAGCTGTTGCCGAAAAGTGGGTGTTGCAGACCCATCCTTGTTCACTGGTGATTCGCACTAGTGCCTTTTTTGGGCCCTGGGATCGTCATAACTTCCTCACGATCCTGTTGCAGACGCTTGCGGATGGAAATCCATTTGTTGCTGCGAATGATGCGATTGTTTCTCCCACTTATGTTCCTGATTTGGTTAACACCACTCTTGATCTGTTAATTGATGGTGAGTGTGGTCTGTGGCATCTAGCGAATCCGGGAGCGATCGCCTGGGCAGAGCTGGCCCAGCTCACCGCGAAGTTAGCAGGCATGGATGTTAGCCGCATCGAAGCCCGTCCATCCCACTCACTTGGCTGGGTTGCCCCTCGCCCGGTTTACAGTGCTCTGGGTAGTGAACGGGGTACCTTGTTGCCTGAGTTGGATCAGGCGATCGCCCGTTATTTGCGCGAGCGACAGTCAGTGTAATGGGTAAGGAGTAAAAATAAGTGGCGAAGCCACATTAAAGGAGAAGTTAAGATGTCTGATGAACAACAGGATGAATCCCTTGGCTTAGAACAACTTCCTCAAACTGAGCTAGATGCTGTTCCCGGCAAAGGGGAAAAGCAAGACCCTAATACTGGAGATATTCATGAAGCAGGTATATCCAAGCCAGATATCACTACGCCAGATGCTGCAAAGCTGACGGCTGAGCAGAACCGTAATACCAATTCCAAGAACTAAGGCTACAGATGAAAAGGCACCCCGCTAAGTGAGGTGCCTTTTCATCTATAACCGTTTTCGATCGAAAAGGTATAAGAACGATGATTGAGTAATATTTACCATTCATTAAAGGTGAACTATGGCAAGCTCTAAAACAACGCGGCGGAATTTCCTGATTACCAGCGTGATTGCGGCAGGTGGAGCAGTGAGTAATGGGGCTTGCCAACAATCTCAGACGACTACAACAGCCCAAGTACAAAACGACTCATCCTCTATACTTTCTGAGCCTGCTACTTCGTCATCTACACCTTCTGCTCCAGTAGAAATTCCCCAACAAGTGCTCGGACGTACCGAGGTTAATATACCAATTTTGGGTTTGGGAGGAGCGGGTCGTACTCCGCTATCTCGTGCTGGAGAAGAGCAAGAGGCGATCACCATCATCGAACGAGCCTTAAACTTGGGAATTCGTTACTTTGATACTGCTTCTAGCTACGGCCCCAGTGAAGAAAGGTTGGGAAAAGTTTTACCTTCTCATCGAGCAAACTTATTTTTAGCCAGCAAAACAGGCCACCGAGATCGGGATGGTGCATGGCAAGACTTAGAGCAGTCTCTCCAGCGTTTACAAACGGACTATCTTGATCTTTGGCAGTTTCATGCTCTGACATACGATTGGGATTTGAACACTCTGCTAGATCAGCAGCAAGGTGCAATCAAAGCCGCAGAGGAGGCACGCCAGCAAGGAATCATTCGTTTCATTGGCATCACAGGACACTACAACCCAGCAATCATTGCTGAGGGGTTACGTCGTTACCCGTTTGATACAGCCTTGATTCCGGTTAATGCTGCTGATAAACATACTGCTAGCCCATTTATCACAGAAGTCTTGCCTACTGCTCAGCAACACAACACGGGGTTGATTGCAATGAAGGTTCCTGCCTATGGTCGCCTAATCGAAACGGAAGCTGTAGATGGAATGCGTCAGGCAATGGGATATGCTCTGTCTCAATCGGGAGTACACTGCTGCATCATTGCCGCAGAAACCGTGCAGCAGCTAGAACACAACGTTACTGTAGCTCAAACATTTCAACCCTTAACAAGTGAAGAAATGACTGCAATCGAGCAACGCACAGCCGCTGACTGGCAGAACTTTAGCTTCTTTCGCGAGTGGGCATAGAGTGACAACTGCTTTCTTTCACTTAGGAAAGCCACAGTAATCGTCTATCAAAGCTGTACAGAGGGTGGTTTTACTCTGGAACCAGGATATGTCCTGAATAGCCTAATTTGTTGTAGTTTTCGAGGACTTCGTGGGCGATCGCTTCTCCTCTTCCAGCAGTTACCAGAGCCACACATGCGCCACCAAATCCGGCTCCGGTTAACCGTGCCCCTAATACATCAGGTGTTTTTTGCAGAAGTTCTACAAGCTGATCAAGTCCGGTTACGGATACTTCGTAATCATCTCGGAGGCTAGCGTGAGAATCATTCATCAACTCACCAAACCGTTCTGCTGAAACGCCTTGACGCGCTTCCAATACTCGATTGTCTTCGGTTACCACATGACGTGCCCGTCGCCGCAAAGGTTCGGGCAAGGTTTCTACAGTTTCCGGGTCAGTTACATCTCTGAGTGCTTTGACCTGCAATAGCCGAGCTGCTTCTTCACATTCTGCTCGACGTTGGTTGTACCCGCTAGTTGCCAGTTGCCGAGGAATGCCGCTATCGATTACAACAACTTCTGTATCTTGAGGAAGCGGAATCTTTTGGCGTTCGAGCGTTCGAGTATCCAAAAACAGCAGGTGTTGAGGATCTGCCAAACTGGATGCCATTTGATCCATAATGCCGCAGTTAACCCCGGCATACTGAATTTCTGCCTGCTGTCCTAGTTGAGCGATTTTTACATCGTCTAAGTCGAGGTGGAGGAGCGATCGCAATCCTCGTAAGGTCGCAACTTCTAGTGCGGCGCTGCTCGACAGCCCAGAACCAATGGGCACAGCCGAAGTGATAAATATGTTCACAGGTGGGATCGAGTGTCCTACTTGTTCCAACATGCGAATGCAGCCAACTACGTAACTGGCAAATCCTTGCGGCTTTAGGGAGGAGTCCATGTTTGAATCGGTAATGTCAACCCATTCTTCCAGTTCCGCAGAATAAAGGTGGTGTTGATTGTTTGGGCTAAGCCCTAAATAAACGGTTGTTTCCTGGGGAATTGCCGTCGGTAAAACAAAGCCATCATTGTAATCAGTGTGTTCGCCTAGCAGATTTACTCGTCCCGGAGCGCTGGATTGGACTGTGGGTGCTGCATTAAAGATCTGTTGAAAGTCCATAAGTCACAACCTGCCTGTTTTGAGTGTGAGGCAGGCAAACCGCCTGTCCTCGTAGATTTCTCACCTTTCCAGAGGTAAGGGTCTGGCACGTCCATTCACATCAATGCTTTGCCAGTTAGGGTCAAGGGTGAGATTTTCCAAACCGCCATTAGAAAGCACAAAGGTATCTTCAACTTTTGCTCCAGGCAGGCTAGGATTCCACGCCAGAACCATGTTTTCGGCTAAGGAATCGGTGCTGGTAGGCGTTGCAATCACTTCTCGTGCCAGATAGCCTGCGGTGCCGCCCTGATGATGTTCTTGAATGGACTGGGGATAGCCTTGCTGGGTATAGGACTGGGCGATCGCCTCATACACTTCCCGCAAAGACACACCGGGCTTAGACGCATCCAGTGTCGCTGCTTCTACTTCTCGCACCTGCTGATGTAACTTCGCCTGCTCCGATGACAATCCACCAAAGTAAACGAAGCGGGTTAGACTAGCAACCAAGCCATAGCCCCGCGCACAAAAGACCAGCATGGCGACTCGCCCAAGTGCCTCATGCTTAGGGACAGGATGGCGATAGAGAGGTAATCGTTTTTCCCCTGCTGCTAGCGTTAGCGCGGGATGTAGTCCCCTTGCCCACATTGCTCTTGCTCCGGCTCCGGCAAGCTGATATTCTGTCCAGTCTGGTTGCGCTTCAAGTAATACTTCTGTCATCGCTTCACTGGCTAACCGCCCAACTAGTCGATATCGCTCCAGTTCGCTAGGCATCATGACTCGCTTGTGGGCGATTAGGGATGCCGGAATCGGAAGCTCAGTGAAATCTGATGACGTAGAGGGTTTGTCACTCAGAATCTTTCCACCACCAGCCACCTCTTGCACAAAAGTGTCTCGTGCGGTTGAATCAGCCCAGGGGTGAGCAAAGAGTTTATAACCTCCAGCAGATTCATCTCGTCCCGGAAGTTCCTCATCTATAAATCGCTGGGCTTCAATTTCATCGGTCAACAACCAGGCACCCTCAGCCGTTACTAAAATTTCTGCGGCTCCAGTTTCCGCTGCAAGCAAAACAGTGTGTGTTGCTCCGGCAGTTGCCCAAGAAAACCAATCTGTGCCGCGCAGTCGTAGCCCTGTCACTCCATCGCTTAGAGCCGCCCGCATCAGCTCTAGTTTGCGAGCAATTTCGGCGGCATAGTGAGTGTTAAATGACGAGTTTTGAACTGAGGCAGAAATCATTGGTTTAACGTGAATATAAATGAATAAAAATGATAAAAGTTGTTTGACTAACAAACTCTCTGATGTAGGTTGGGTGAAGCAAAGCGGAACCCAACATTTGCCTAGTCTCGTAGCTCTACCTTCGCTTTACCCAACCTACGCCTGTTCGCATTTTGCCTCTGTTGGATTCCGCATTCGCTTCACCCAACCTACGGAATTTGCTACTTCCAAATGCCCTCTTATACAGTGTGTAATTCCTCCAAATTGACATTTACAGCCTGTAATTCTTTTGCTTTTTCCTCGGGTAGCGCATCGTTGGCAAACATTCCGGCCGCCAGCTCCGTTCCTGCTAAGTATTTCAGCCGCTCTGAGGTGCGGTAAGGAGGGTAAAACTCAGCGTGGAGATGCCATTCTGGATGGGGTTGACCATCGGTAGGAGCCTGAAACCACGCCATCAAATAGGGGAAAGGACGATTCCACAGTCCGTCATATTTCAAGGTGACTGTTTTGATGGCTCTAGCCAGTCCCCCACGCTGCTCTGAAGTGAGTTCTAAAAAACCTGGCACGGGTTGAATGGGGGCAATCCAAACTTCATAGGGGTAGCGAGCACACACCGGTACAAAGGCGATCGCCCACTCATCTCGATATAAAATTCGCTGATTGTCCTTAATTTCCTGTTGAATCAGGTCTTGTAACAGTCCCTGCTGGTGCTGGTCGTAATAGGTTTGTTGGCAGGACTGCATCCGCGCAGGAACAGGTGGCACAAACGGATACGCGTAAATTTGTCCGTGCGGATGGTGTAGCGTCACGCCGACTTCTACCCCTTTATTCTCGAAGGGCAGCACGTACTGAATTTGAGAGATATTTCCTAAGTGACGGGTGCGATCGCCCCACACCTCCAATAGCAGTTCCAAATGATCCAGCTCTAGAGAACCGAGATAAGCTTGGGGGTCTTGAGTAAAGACCACCACTTCACAGGCTCCGTTAGAAGGCAAGGTTTCGACAATTTCAGGAGGTGCATCGTGAGCCGCTGGAGTCATTGATGGAAAACGGTTTTCAAACACCGCCACATCATATTTGCCTTGGGGAAGCTCAGTCGGAAATTGAGGATTGTGAGTTGGAGCTAGCGGATTATACTCCGGGGGCGGCATAAACGTTCGTCCCTGCCGGTGACTGGCATAGGCAACCCACTCACCCCGCAGCGGATGCCAACGCAAATGGGGATTTGCCTGCACAGGTTCATTACTTGGACTGGGAGCCTGAATGTCTGTCGCAATCGGAGTACGACTGTACAAAGTCAACGTTCGACCATCCGGCTTGGACAACTCCTGAGAATGCATCTCTGGACACAAATAGAGGATATATCAAGCTTTACGTTTCAAGCTGTTTCACACATTCCCTTAAAGACGGGTTCTTTGTAACAGGAACTCGTGATAATAAACACACTTTTTATGATTCAATCCAACAATTTCTTGTCTAAATTTCCTAACGGCTCACCCCATGGGGGGAGGTATTTCAAACTTTTTTTACAATTTGGTTGGCGATCGCCCCATTGCCTCTATCCAGGGGAATAATTGAAAGTGTATAGAGCGCTACTTCTCTATTCAGTCTGCCCCCAAGGGCAGCATCTAGATTTAATGCCCGAGTTCAGCAAATAATGAAATGATTCAAGCTACAGGTGTTACTAAATTCACAACAGCAGATTTCAATCAGCTTGCCGAAGACCTGAATCGAGATGGAATCTGCATTATTCGTCAACTTTTCGATCCGCAACTGATTAAAGAGTGGGCAGAAGCCTTCAACCAACTCTTTGAGCAGCGCCAAAACCAACCAGGCGGATTAGCCCCGCGTGAGCAAGCTCGCTACTATTTAACCCTGCCCTGGGTTGCCCCCTTTGCAAATACAGAGGTGTTTGCCAATCCAGTAATTTTGGCTGTACTAAATCGAGTTTTTCATCAGGAATATCGCCTGGTTCAGTTGGGGGTTGATATTCCAACAAAAGGCTCAGATTATCAAGAAATTCATCGGGATTTTCGCCCGCTTTTCTCCGATCAAATCGTTACGCCTTTATATGCAGTGGCGGTAAATTTTCCGCTCGTTGAAGTAACTGCAGACAATGGCCCTTTTCAAATGGCCCGTGGTACTCATGTTCTTCCCCGTGAAGAAGGGTTAGTCAAAGTCACGGCTGGCGAAATTCCGTTGGAGTCTTTCTATTTAAAGCCAGGAGACGTGATGATCCGATCGCCCTTGGCACTACACCGAGGCTCACCTAACCAAACGGAACAACCTCGTCCAATGGTTGTGATGGGTTACGTGATGCACTGGTTACATACTCCCAAGGTTGATTTGACCGTAACGCAAGACTATTACGAGAGCTTACCAGAGCAAACCCAGCAATTACTCCGCTGTGAAGTGGTAGATCAATTGCCAGAAAAAGCTGAAAGTTACATCAATTTTAAGTATTAAGAACCGACTAGAGTAAAGCAAACGTGGGGGTGGGCATTGCCCACCCCCACGTTTGCTTTACTCTGTTTCGCATTCACTTTTCGAAGTGTCAGCACCAACCTTGATGTTACAAAGTGTACCGAGCGGTAAATTGCGCCTTCTATGATAAGGAATAAGCGCACTGGTTGATATCAGTGCAATTCTGTTTAGCGAAATTATTGCCGCATTTTACTTACAGTTTTAGTACTCCTGCACTCGGTAGCTTCAAGGAAAGTAACAATGTCACAATCCACGCCAATAGAGTCTACTACACTCGCTTACACCAATCCAGTTTATCCCAGCTACTTTGCTGACCCGTTTGTTTGGGAGTATCAAGGGGTTTATTACGCGATCGGCACGGGGGAAGCCGAAGCCGAAGGAGAAGTAGATGAAGCTGGCGAACAGCGCGTCTTTCCACTTCTACGCTCTCACAATTTGGTGGACTGGCAGTCCGCCGGACGAGCTATGCTGCGACCCGATGCTTCCCTTGGCAATAACTTTTGGGCACCCGAAGTTGCCTACTGGGATGGCACCTTTTATCTTTACTACTCTGTCGGGCATGAGGACAAAAATCACCAGTTGCGGGTAGCAACTAGCGATCGCCCCCTTGGTCCCTACCAAGATATCGGCAAGCCACTCCTGGAAGCAGAGCCTTATGCCTTTGCGATCGACCCCCATCCGTTTCAAGATGACAACGGGCAATGGTATCTATTTTATGCCTGTGATTTCCTAGATACGGAAGGAGATGCACGAGCCGGAACTGCACTAATGGTAGATCGCCTGGAAAGCATGACCAAGCTAGCAGGAGAGGCAAAAGTCGTCCTACGCGCTCACCAGGATTGGCAGCGGTTTCTGGAAAATCGCCCGATGTACGGCGGTACCTATGATTGGCATACCCTCGAAGGTGCATCGGTTCGCAAGCATGAGGGGCGCTATTACTGCTTCTATAGTGGTGGACGCTGGGAAACAGAAAACTATGGAGTGGATTATGGCGTTGCTGATCAGGTGATGGGTCCTTACTCTGACGCAGGCAATGAGGCAGGTCCGCGAGTGTTACGAACCGTTGCTCACCAAGTTTTAGGTCCAGGACACAACTCCATTGTGCTGGCTCCCGATCGCCAAACTGAATACATCGTCTACCACGCTTGGGATACAAATCGAACTGCCCGCCGACTGTGCCTGGATAAACTGGTCTGGACACCAGAAGGTCCACGTTGCAACGGACCTACCTGGACACCGCAGATGATAAGCATGGGTAATAGAAATAGCTAAGAGATTATGGTGCTAACGCTATTAGCCAACCCAGTAAACAACAGCCTGTTTCAACTTCATACTGAATCTCCAACTTGGCACTATAGCAATTCCAAAAACTAGGGTTACAGATGGAAGGGCACCCCGCGCCGCGGGGTGCCCTTCCATCTGTAACCTCTTTTTAAAAAACGTCATTAAGCATTGGCAGAGTAAGCATTGCGCACCGCTTGGATGGGACACACAATTTGTTTGTTTAAGAAACAGGAATTCAACAAAATTTACGTTTCTTAGAAAAACATAGATAGTGTTTGGTATCACAAAATCCTGTAATGCAATACTCCTTCCTAGGTCAGACCTGAGATAAAGCGGTAGTCGGTAGAGTAATTAGCTAAATAGCTCTCCTTCTGTGGTTATAGGAGGAAAGGTATAACCGTTGAGATCGGCTAATCGAAACATAGTTACAGAACGCTAGCCGTTTAGTTCCCTTTGCAGCAGCGTTTGGAGCTTGTCTGAGAGATAACTTAATAACTCACTTCAGTGGACGTTTAGCCACAAGATACGGTGGTTCAACTCAAGAATAATGCGCCATAGCTTAAAGGATGAAATAGGCAAAATATATGGCAACTAAATTCCCAAAATTTAGCCAGGACTTGGCTCAAGATCCGACTACACGTCGGATCTGGTATGGGATTGCCACCGCCCATGACTTTGAAAGCCATGACGGAATGACCGAGGAGAATCTTTACCAAAAGATTTTTGCCTCGCACTTCGGTCACCTGGCAATCATCTTCCTCTGGACATCTGGCAGCCTCTTCCACGTCGCCTGGCAAGGCAACTTCGAACA
>NZ_JACJOV010000009.1:0-11079 GCF_014695745.1 Leptolyngbya sp. FACHB-671
AACAACAACAGCTAAAAGAAGCTCCGTCGAGGGTTCACCAGTTAGGAGCTTGATGAGTAAAACAGCGTCAACCGCAGCAACCCCAACAAAAACTGTCCACGATTTTTTTGGTGACATCATTACTGTCTCCTAACTTTTTGTACTGAGCTTAGCCCAGTTTCCTGTATTTACTTTATCAACCGTACAAGGTCAGGAAAGAAAAATCGGATGCGAGATGCAGCATAAAGCTAACGTACTGCCTCAGCCAAGATTTTGCGGGTTAACAGCGGAGTTGAGCCGCGAACGCCGCTTAGTTGCGTCGTCGGGCTAACGGTGTTCGTCGGCTCCAACGTAGAGTTGAGATGCCTGATATATAGGGTTCCCAAGCACTAACAGTTTGTACCAGTCAACTCAACTATTATTAGAATGAATAATTCTGCCTATCCACCCAGCTTCGGAGAATAGGCAGAATTATTCTGCATAATAGGGGTAAAGGTAGCTCAGGTTACCAACAATCTATGCTCGCTTAGGTGCATAGATTGTTGGTATAAACTTCTGCCGAAAAGAGGCATTTTCGGCTATCTCATCTGCTTGAATTAGCTTGATAGCTGCTTCAATGAGCAGAAAGATTCTACCTATCCACCTGCTGTGGGATCTTATGCGGAAACGTTTGCCTATTAATTGTTCTGTCGCACACGGCTTGGTGCAAGCTGCAACGAATGGATGAACTACGAGACCAGAGTTCAGAAAATGCAGAAGCGCAAATCAAACGTTTGCATTGACCTCAACCTCTTTGCGGAGACGTTCCACATCACGCATCGGCGTGACACCAAAGAGGCGTTTGTACTCGCGATTGAACTGGGAAGCGTCATCATATCCGACACGATAACCCGCTGTCGCCGCGTCCAACGCTTCCCCAATCATCAAGCGCTGCGCTTCTTGGAGCCGCAACTGCTTCTGAAACTGTAACGGGCTCATGGCAGTGACTTCCTTAAAGTGATGGTGAAAACTAGAAATGCTCATGCCGATCTCTCGTGCTATCTCCTCGACATAAAGGGGCTGATTGAACTCGCGACAAATTCTTTCCACGGACTGAGCTATTCGATGAGTGTGTCCGCCCAATATCGTCATCTGGCGGAGCCGATGACCCTGTTCGCTGACCAGAAGCCGATAGATAATCTCCCGCGTGATGAGAGGCAAAAGCACCCGCGCTTCGGTGGGAGAATCGAGCAGCCTGACGAGTCTCACGGTGGCGTCCAGCAGGGTAGCATCGAGCGGGCTGACTTCGATGGCCTTCACAGCCTTCTGATTTTGGGGCGGGAGTTGACCGATTTCCACCATGACAGCGCCGACCAGAGCGGCATCGAGACACAGTTGCAGCCCCAGATACGGTTGATCCTCAGACGCTTCAAGAACCCAACTCACGATCGGAAGTTCCGCTGTGGCAAGAAGGTAGTTGTGAGGGTCGTACTGATAAGGATTTCCGCCGAGATAGATCTCTTTGCGACCCTGAGCAATTACGCAAAAAGTGGGGTTTGACACTCCGTACACCTTCTGCCTCATTTTGGAAGAACGGGCTAGACGAAGACCCTGAAGCGGTTGGATCACCCCATCTGCGGTAATGGCACGAGCCATCCGTTGCGCCAGTTCCACTCGATGGTACTGCTCCTGTTGTGTCTGTAACTCTCTCTGATTCATAGGGTTCATCTTACTCTTACGGACGCGAACCCATACAATTCATTCCTAAAGTTTGGAGAATTTACCTATCATTTTCCAGAATCTTCATACTGCTCTCCGTTTCACAATGCGTAAAGTACTTGTCATGAGTAGAGATTGATCTAGACGGTTTACCGCACCGAGCGATTCAACCGTAAGGAAATTTAAGAGATGTATATGAATAAGAACAAGCAAAGAACTGGATCGAACCTTGGGAATCGCCGAGTACTCGGTCGTCGGGGCTTTTTAGCGAGCGCTACCCTTATCGGGGCAGGATTGGCCGTCGGACCATTGGCGCGGGTCACGTCAGCGGCGGAGCCTCAGGAAATCAAAACACGTAGTGACAAAGCATTCGTTGGAGGAGGAACTATGGAGAGTACTGAGTTCAAGAACGGCAACCTCAAGATGTCCGGCAACCTCTACTTGCCGGGAGGATTTGATGCGGGTCGAAAATATGCCGCGATTGTCGTTGTGCATCCCGGTGGTGGTGTTAAGGAGCAGACGGCGGGCATGTATGCACAGAAACTGTCCGAACAGGGGTTTGTCACCCTAGCATTCGATGCGTCACATCAGGGGGCAAGCGAGGGTATGCCTCGATTTCTTGACGACCCGATGAAGCGGGTCGGAGACATCTACAGCGCCGTAGACTACCTGACCACGCTGTCCTACGTGGACTCAAATCGTATCGGAACTCTGGGCATCTGTGCTGGCAGCGGGGCTACGGTCAAAGCCGCTACGACCGAGCGCCGCATCAAGGCAATCGGCACCGTGAGTGCGGTGGACGTTGGTGCTGCGACCCGGAAAGGGTGGGACGGCACTGCACCAGAATCCGATCAGATTGCGACACTTGAGGCGGTTGCCCAACAGCGTTCAGCCGAAGCAGCCGGAGCTGCGCCAGTTTACGTTCCCTATGTGCCGAACGTGGGAGACCGCACCGCACCGCGCGATTTGCAAGAGGCAGCCGACTACTATCTGACGCCTCGCGGTCAGCATCCCAACGCCCCCAACAAGATGCTTTTGACCAGCGCTAGCTATATGGTGTCCTTCACCGGATTCGACCGGGTCGATACGTTGCTGACGCAGCCTCTCCTGGTCGTCGCGGGCAGCGAGGCAGGCTCACTTTGGCATAGTCAGGAACTTCACGCCAAGGCAGCAGGACCGAAGGAACTGTTTATCATCGACGGTGCCACGCATATGGACTTGTATGATGGCAACGGTGTGGATCTTGCAATGAACAAGCTGTCACCTTTCTTCAAGCAGAACCTCTGAACGATAGGCGCGTTGGCATCCTCGAATGTCAAACGGCGAAATGTGTATGCAAGGGCGCTTGATTCGAACACAAGGGCCTTTACATCTCTCTCAACTAAAACCGACCAACCGCGACAGAACAAGGTGCTGCACCTGCATGAGCTACCTCGTTAAAGAAGTCTAATCAAATGAATATACTCATTATCAACACCCACCTCACATACGCCGGATGGTCCGAGGGCAAGCTGAATCTCGCTTTCATGGATCTCGCCAAGACTTTTTTCTTAGAGCGAGGGCACGAGGTCGTCGAGACATTTGTCGAACGGGGCTATAACCCCGAAGAAGAGGTGGAGAAACACCTGGCGGGCGACCGAGTCATCCTTCAGACGCCGGTGAACTGGTTCGGTGCGCCGTGGATTTACAAGAAATACGTGGACGAGGTTTTCAATGCCGGTCTCGGCACCAAAACCTTGCTCGACGGCGACGGTCGCACGAGGAATGACCCAAGCCAGCAGTACGGCACAGGCGGCAAAATGCTGGGTAAGAAGTTCATGATTTCCGCCACGTGGAATGCGCCGCTAGAAACCTTCAACAACCCTGCCAGTGCATTATTTGGCGGTAAGGGACGAGACGATCTGTTCCTCCACATCACGTCCAACTACAAATTTTGCGGCTACGATATTCTCCCAGATTTCGGAGTGTTTGATATCTTCAAAAACCCCGAAATCTCGCTCGCACTCGAAGAATACAAACGGCATTTGGAGAAGCACTGCCTGTGAGCTTTGCACCAACGCTGCCTAACCATGCGCTGCACCGGAATGTACAAAACTGGTCGGTTGAGTTGCAAAGATTGTCCCCGTCCGGTGAGCTTAGTCGTTAGCTACTCAAGTTCATGATCGTTGTTCAGTTCGTGCCTATGTGAGGCAAAGGTAGCGAAGCTGCGACAAAGTGCCACGCGATCGCTAGAACGCCCGAGAAATAAGGAATCCAGCAGAAAAACTTGAAAAATAGCAACTTGCCCGAAAATGATGCTTGAATTACCTACGAAATCTACGACAGAATCAGCATTTGAAGCCTTTTCAACTTCAAACCTTGCCCGAAAATGACCATTTGTTGGCATGTTGAGGCAAAATCACAAAAATTTTCTAGAACTCTTGCAGCGTATAACTTCTAGCGGTCGCATGGCACTAAGTTGCAGCTTGGCTACCTTTGCCCCTAAATGGGACAGTCCGAATTGCAAGAAACGAATTTGCGCCATTATAGGCTGCTAGTATTTGATCATTCGATCGTCAAAAATGGGACAGTTATCTTTGAAACTTCACTAACGACCAAAATTTTTCCTCTGCTAAAACTAAGCCTGTATGGCTCTGCAAACTGAAGAGAGAGAACCAAGCATTCTTCAGACTATCGAAAAACAACACCAGATTAAAAACTCGCTTAAATTTCGGAAGATACGCCGTACTTCAGCCGTCTCTGTGATAGAGCTTGGCTTCCACCGTCAAGGACTTCAACAACATGCGAAGTTATTTTTGAGTGCTGACCTGATAAAAATCCCCGTTCGAGAATAACACCTTGATCATTTTGTCCTTCAAAACTAACAATGTGCTCTGCATCACTCAATACAACAAGATTCGCGTTATGAGATGTTAGAACAATCTGACGGGCACGTTTATCCCCAATGAGAATCGGTGCAATTGATGAAGCTATGTGGCGATTATCAAGATTATCTTCAGGTTGATCAACAATAAGAGGACCATCTTGAAGCTTTAATAGAATAGGGAAAAACGCTGTGCATCGCTGACCAGCAGATAATTGATCAATTGGTTTTGATGGACCATCAAGACCCGACGGTTTAAACGTAATAATGAGATCATCATCTTCAAAAGCGTCTATGAAAAAACCAAATTGTGGAGATCTAAAAATACTCGGATAATTAGTACTGAAATCTCCATTTAAATTACTCAAAAGGCTCTCATATCCTCTTTTCATTCGTCTGTAGAAGATGGTATCTGACGAATCTTGCTGTAGAGCACTAAATGCTTGCCAGCCCTCAGGGTATGAGTTTGCAATATTTTGAAAGGGCAACTGTGCAAAGGGAGCTAGTGTAAGCGTGACTCCAAATTCCTGAAGTTTTTGTGAGAATTCTTCTACTTTCTGGCGACGATGATTGCTGCGCTGTTCAATCTTCGTGGCAGCGGAATCACATAGTCGGATAAGCTCTCTAATAGAGCTTTCAGTCTCAGATTTAAGTGTATCTAGTTGTGCTTCTAGTATTGGTAGCTGACTTGTTTGCTCCATAACCATGCGATGAGACTCTAGAAGCTTCTGTTGCTCCGGAGTCAGTTGAAGTACAGCTTGTCTATACTGTTCAGAAAATTCATTAAAGGCTATTTCAGTTGCAGTGTAGGCTTCAAAGAAGGCGGACACAGTCAAATTTACTTGAACATCAAAATTATTTTTTGTTTCTTCAATAAATTGGAATAAAAATTTTAGTGATTCACTAGCAGGTTTTATTGACCGCTCAATGCGAGAAGATCCATCAAGCTGATTTGAATAAAGCCCAGGCAGCAAAGCTGAAAATCGATCAACTATTTGAGATTTAGCGTTTTGAATTTGATGTAGCGATGCTTTCAACTGATCACGGTGTCTAATAGCTTCTTCGTACTCGTTCTTTAATACAATGAGGCTTGCATCTGTTAACTGTTGTAAGCCTTCTCTTTGTTGTCGCAGCCGAGACACTTGAATCTTATTATCACAAAAACTCTTAAATTTGCCAAAAGCTACATCATGAAGATTACGGATTTGCCTGGACAAAGTTGTAACGTCTTCCTCATACTGACGCATCTCCTCTCGTCCTGATATTGCGTCTAAATAAACACGTCGAATCTTTGGATCAGTAGCTGCTTGTTCAATTTCATGCCAACCAAGAATGGATGCTGGAAACTGAATAGCTTCAGGATGAGTAAACACTTGCTGGCGGTCATCATCAAATGTGGCGATGAATTGGTCTGTCCCAATTGTCCTTTGAACTAGCAGCTTGGCTCCATCAGTACGCTTAATTAATGCCCTGACCATTCCTCCAGCACCCAGAATTGCTGATAAATGACTGTCAACATCACTGGATCTGCTCTGAGGAACCTTTACCCCAAGAACAAATCGAAGACATTCTAGAACAGAAGTTTTTCCTGAACCTTTGACTCCCATAAAGACATTACAGTTAGAGGAAAGAGACAGCCACAAGTCTTGAAAATATTGTCCCCTGATATTTAAGCCGATGACAAATGAATGTGACTCACACGGTATTTCTAAACTCACTCTAAACGGTAGTTCTAGAGCGTTTTTTAGTTCTGAAAAGGTAGAATTCTCCATCTGTGCAAAACATGGTCGTGTCCCAAGATCTTCTGGACGGTGAGCGTCACTAGAACGAATGCATGTTTTATGCAGATTTTCTGTTTGAATATGATGACCATCAAAAAAATCTGCCGTAGAGACTTCCGTTACTTCTAATGCAGTGAAATAATCTTTGGCTGCACGGAGGAATTCGGGGTCTGCATAGATATCATCTATACTACGTGATTTAAAGGCATCTCTATTGGAATGCAGATGTGCAGGTATGATAATTGCATTTGAGCCTTGTAAGACTTCACAGATTTTCTGAATCGAGGCTTCTATTCCTTCAATCGTAGTACCTCCCGATTCAAACCTCTTTTTGCCACATTGACGATATAAGTGGTCCAGCCAATATTCAGGCGATTGTTCACACTCTGGATCAAAACCAACCAGCAAATGAAAAAATAAATTACTTGAGACCTTACCTGGTGGCTTCCCCCAGGTATTAACAATGACGTTAAGTTCAACGCCTCTCAGTATCAATTTGTTGGTTTTTTGCTTTAGCTCTCTAACAAATGATTCTGAAGGCAACTTATTATGGTCTGTGAACATTACCACATCAAGATTGGCATCCAGAATACGCTGAGCCGTCCGCTCTAAATAATCATCCCCACCAGTTTTGTAATCGAAGCTTTCTGGAGAGTGATTATGTAGGTCTATGGTATGCCACTTCCCAAAAGATGAAGGCGATTTTTGGAAAAGCTCTTTTTCAAAGTCACTGACAATTCCCATAGATTTAATAATATCCGAAAACGTTTGTCCCACACCTCATAATCCGTTCTCATGACCCGTTCCGTGCTGATGCGCTCGAGATATGTGACACCTTCACCGGGTGATTGATCCTCCACGTACGAGCGTATCTCTGCGGCACCATCGTACGGACCGCGCTTAAGCAAGTAGCGCTCTAGTGCCTCTGGCTCGACCGCGTGTGGAATCACGCAATCGTCATCAGGATCTGAGCCCAGCAAGTTCGATTCGGTCACTCCCTCGCTCCTTGTCGGCAGACAATACGTTTGGATGTCTAACGGCGAACATTACTGGCGACAGCTCACATTGAAACGAAGCCAGAGGTTGCTAGTCCGTCCGGTACACGCAAGAGTTAGCTGGCGATCGCGGAAGCGGGTGAAGTAGAATGCCAAAAAATTGTTGGGTTTCCTTCATTAACCTAACCTACCGGTGAGCGATCACACTTGTTCCGCTTTTTATTTGACTTGTTTTTGTGCGAAAGCAAGCAAGCTTGCTTTCGCACAAAATTACCGATATAGTTAGAACTAATGTATTAATCTCCGAAAACACGAAATCACAGCACTCAGACTGTTCGTGTCAACTCTACAGAAATCGGATCAAATCAATGAAATTCTCTTTAACTGAAACTTCTGAGCAAAAAAAGCTCAAAGCTGGATATATTCGAGTGTCTACCCTCATGCAAGAAGACGAGTCCTTGTCGTTAGACCGGCAAAAAGCAGCGGTGGAAGCAGCCGGAGCAACGGTTGTTTTTAAGGACACAGACTCTGGTAGCAAGGACGATCGCAAAAATCTGCAACGATTGCTGGAATTGGTTCAACGCGGAGAAGTAGACGAGGTCATTGTTTCTCGAATTGATCGCCTCACTCGTTCTCTGCGGCAACTTCTAGACCTAATCAGTGAGTTTGAGAGGTTGAACGTCAATCTCAGAATCCTGGACATGAACATCGACCTTCGCACCCCTATGGGCAAGTTTATGGTCATGTTGATCGGCATGTTTGCTGAGTGGGAGACCGATCAACTCTCGGAGCGAATTAAGTCAGAACGGCGGCAGCGACGGCAGAAGCTGATTGCATCTGACTCTTGTCCTTTTGGCTATGAGGTGCAGAATGGGAAATATGTTCTCGATCGCCAACCGTTTCTTTGTTTATTAAGCGATCGCCCCGAAAATTACCCAACAGGAGAGGGCACAGATACTGAAGACGCTATTCCCGGTAGAACCATTGATCAATTGTGTCGTGAGTTGGTGAAACTGTTCTTAGAGGACACCTTACCCCGAACCACGTTAGGACAGTTTTTTGAGCGATATGGGATCGAAAAGCCTCGCCATAAGTCGAATGGCTTCGGGAAGCGATTGTATTGGACACCCAGTGGTTTCCTAGCGTGGTTAACCAACCCCGTACTTCAAGGACACACAGCTTATCTAAAACAAATCACGGTCAAGAAACGGAAGCGAGAAACGAATCCGAATGGTCCCGAAATTCATCGCGATACGCATCCTAACGAACGATTAATTTCATCAGAAGAAGCGCAGGAGATTACTGAACTTATTCGGATGAATCGTCGAATTGGGGGGGGTAACTTCCGAGAGGCACGGAATCAACGCAACCAACACGCTGAATTTGCTTACCAGAGCGGAATTGTCTATTGTGCTCAATGTGGTTCGCGATGTACCTCTAAGACGAGTGGCAAAGGTAAATATCGCTACTTTGCCTGTCGTTATTCGGGCGCTGGATGCAACAACAAAAAATCCGTTTACAAGACAACCATCGAACAAAAGCTGATTCAACACTTAGTTGCTAAATCCGAGGAAATGCGGGAAGCCGCTTGGGCAACAAAGCGGATGCAGGTCAGTGGTTATGTCGCTGTTCTACAGGCAAGTGAAGCAGACGAAGAAACAATCCGTCAATTTCTCTGGAATTCGCGACCGCAATACGAAGACTTGGAAGGAAAATCCAGCGCTTTGATAGAGCAACAATTGAGGATAAAACGATTGGAGGAACAACTACAGGATTTAAAGAACGTGCGAGGCTATAACCCCAGCGTTGAGCGGTTGAAGCAGGAGTTACAGCAGCAAATTGAGGAGGCGAATAACGCGGGTCAGTCACTTCTTGAAAAAACGGCAGGAGAAATCATTTTTGAGGGAAACACCAGCTATTTCTGGGATGGACTGACAAACGAGGATAAGAGCCGAGTGTTTGAAAAAATCGTTCCTAAGATTTTTATCAATCAGGGCAAGGTGACAGAAATTCTTTTGAGAACAGAACAACAGGATGAGAACAGAACAACATTAGGAGCAGAACATGAACCTTCAAGAACGCATTAGTTTGAAACAAAAAATCACTGAGATTGCACTGAACGAGGCAATTCGAGGTTGGCAGCCTCCGGTTTCTGGGCAACTATACTGTCCGTTTTGTAAGTCCGATCGCATCTATCGACGAATGCAAATTAAAAATGGCATGACGCATGGCTGTCGCGAGTGCAAGCAATCGTTCTCACAGGAACTTGTACAAGAGTGTCGCTGTGTGCGTCCCGGGAATTTTGCCAAATGTGTTATGTGCCCGCAGTACCAACGGATTCGTGAGTTGATGAAATTTAATGTTGAGCAACTGCGTGATTTATCCAAGAGGGAAGTTGATGAGATCTTGAACCACCCGGATTTTTACAAGAAGCAGTTCTCGCTCAAACAGTTTCTGCCTCAGATCAAACTAAAAAGTTACGCTGAGAGCCAAACAATTGAATGCTTTAGAGCAGATAATAATCTGGATGAGTCGATCACAAACGCGAATCCTGAACAGCTTTCGCTCTTTGAATAGCTAGCTTGAAAAAGCGAACGCGTACAATACGACAAATCCGCATTCATTGAGAGGCTGGCTCAGTTGGTATGGGCTGTCAGTAGATGATTGGCTCAAGCGCTTTTAGAAATAGACACACCTATGGCTGAATTTCCCTCTCCTGATGAGTTAAACACAGCACGGCAGTTGCTCCAGGACGAAAGCTATGGCATCAAGGCGATCGCAACATTAGAGCAGCAGGGTAACTTTAGCGATGCGTTTTATGAGTTGTAGACTGAGAAAAATGGACCTCCACCAACAATGGACGATCGCTCATCGTTATGGCAAGTGACTGTCAAACGTATTCGGCAAGAGATTTGTAGAGAGGATGATAGTTTTCGCACAAAGGTCAAGGAGTACAAGAGAAGCCCTACTAGTGCTCCGTTGCTCACTGAGTTGATTGTGTCGCTCGTGAGCATGTCGGGTATTCCAATTGGGGGACAGTAGGACAGATTCCACTGGGAGAGACGGCTCTCCACTCACTTGGGAGGATTAACATTAACCCTCAAACACTCGACTTTCTACATCGCACCCCTTCAATCACGCCTAATTAGGCGATCGCCTCCTTCAAGGTAAGGTTTGATAATTCCTCCCACCACTTACAGCCAAACCCTTGAATAAGCTCTACACGGGCTTTACAGCCCTTAATAGCGAGAATCACCAAATCCCCCAAGCTTTTGCCATTGCTCACGCGAGAACCAACCTGCATCTCTTTAATTGGGGGAGGGATTGGAGATGTTTGCTGTGCGTCCATGATTTCTAAAGGGAGATTCGCTACATTACTGAAAATCGTGGACGCGGCTTCTGAAAGTTTGCTGGAAGCCGCTTCTAGCATCTGCGAATAAAAAGCATTGACCGGAATCCCCCAAAGGCGATCGCGGCTGTTGCCTCCACCAGGTCGGCTTACCTCGATGCTCTTAATTCCTAATCGGCGGATCAGCTTGTTAACGATGTGAACTCCTGTTTGCTCCTCTTTAATGTCAAATCCTAGCCAGTAGCGAACTTCATTGCGGTAATGCAATGCCTTCTTTTTAATTGCCTTAACCACTGGGCTGCTGTTGCTGTAATCTGCTTTGCTGTCTATCAGTTCTTTAATCCCCACCTGGCTTAACAGCCAAGCTTTAACGTGACCTTTGGGCAACTTGTGAGGCAGATTCAACCGACCTGT
>NZ_JACJOV010000090.1:0-11021 GCF_014695745.1 Leptolyngbya sp. FACHB-671
ATTGATTCCGTTTGTAATCCAACTGATTGCAAGCTGGGTTTTGTTGCGATCGCCCGAAATCCAAGCGTTCTTATCTTCTTAGCGCGCAGAACAGTCAAGATAGTCATCTCATCGTTTCATTACTGATTGAGTGTAGAGATACAAAATCGTGTGTCTCAGATTTTTACACATTCATACCAAGTGACTCACCAAACTAGGGTACTCCTTTTGGTTCAATCTTGTGCTGCGTCGATGTCACCATTTTGAGGATGTAGTAAGTAATGCGAAATCGACTAGTTCTAGCAGCGATCGGGCTGTGTGTTGCCTTAGGGGTATTGATCAACCGCCCGCTCGTGCTGGCACAATCTGCTAGCGTTGCGATCGGGTCAGGAGGTGCTGTTGCCACGGTTGATGCTCGCGCCACGCAGATTGGCGTTGATATCTTAAAAGCAGGCGGCAATGCGATCGATGCGGCGGTTGCTGCCGCTGCTACTTTGGGCGTTGTGGAACCGTTCTCAGCCGGAATTGGCGGCGGTGGGTTCATGGTGATTTACCGCAAAACCGACGATCAGGTAATTACGATCGATGGACGTGAACAGGCTCCAGCTTCCACCAGCGTCGAGATGTTCAACGATCCCGCCACTGGAGAGCTGCTGCCGTTTTCGCCCAATCGTATTAGCAGCGGACTGGCGGTTGGCGTACCGGGAACGCTGCTGACCTGGACAGAAGCGCTGAACCGCTACGGCACCGTTTCACTCGCGCAGGCACTCGCCCCAGCGATCGCCCTGGCAGAAGAAGGCTTTTCCGTGGACGCCACGTTTGCCAGCCAGATTCAAGAGAATCAAGCTCGATTTGCAGCCTTCAGCTCGACTCGCGATCTGTATTTGCCTGCTGGTGCGCCGCCCGCTGTTGGCTCGATTTCTAAAAATCCCGACCTGGCTAAAACCTATCGGCTTGTTGCCCAGAATCCGAACGTATTTTATCGCGGTGAAATTGGCGAGGCGATCGTTCAAACCGTGCAGCATCCACCAACCGTCGAAAATCCGCCGTTTGCGGTTTTGCCGGGAAACATGACGATGGCTGATTTGGACGATTACGATTTGCACGTGCGAACCCCAGTTGCGATTGACTATCGCGGCTATCAGCTTTACGGCATGGGTTTACCGAGCAGCGGCAGCATCACGGGTGGACAAGCCTTAAAGCTCCTGGAAGGCTTTGACCTCGCCAGCCTCGATCGTCCGCAAGCGCTCAATAAGCTGATCGAAGCAGAACGGATTGCTTTTGCCGATCGCGCTGCTTTCTTGGGCGATCCGGAGTTTGTAGATGCTCCGATTGCTGGATTGCTCAGCCGCGAGTATGCCGACCTGCGACGGACAGAAGTGGGCGATCGAGCGATGGCAGGAGGTCGTGATGCCAAAGCGACTGCCGGAAATCCGCTGCCGTTCCAATCTGATCCTAGTCCTAGCTTGACCGGGATCGCCGCTGCCCAGATTAGTGACCACGAAGGCTTATCGACTACCCATCTGACTGTTGCCGATCGACTCGGCAATGTGGTTTCTTACACGCTGACAATCGAGGCGACAGGTGGCAGCGGCATCGTCGTTCCGGGCTACGGCTTCATCCTCAACAATGAGCTTACCGACTTCGACCCGACGCGCCCTCATCCCAATGCGCCCGAACCCCAAAAGCGCCCACGCAGCAGTATGGCACCAACGATTGCTTTTGCCCCGGATGGCACTGTCATCGCCTTTGGCTCTCCGGGCGGCTCCACGATCATCACGACCGTTTTGGGGATTGCCACGCATCTAATCGAGTTCAAACTGCCGATCGATCAGGCGATCGCCGCTCCACGCATTTCCCAGCGCAACGGCGGCGTGACGCAAGTTGATAGCGGGTTTGAAGCAACTGAACTGGGTCAGGCGCTTTCTGCCTTGGGTCACGTCCTCGAACCTGTACCAGAAATCGGTGCAGCAACAGGAGTTGTGATTCGACCCGATCGCACAATGACAGCAGCAGCAGAGCCGAGTCGGCGCGGCGGCGGCGCGGCAATGACGGTGCGATCGTGAGTGCACCTGCTTGTCATGCTTAAAGTGTGAATGAGCAAGCGAAGACCCTTAATCAAGACTAGAGTACAATCTCTTCAAGTAAATCTGAAGTTTAGAGAGAGGATTGACTCAACCAACTTAATCATCGAAGAAACAGTTGATCAGATTTTGGCGAATTGTAATTTAGTCATGCGAAACTCGAACGCTGTTAACAAATCATCAATGAGCTGGAGAACGTCGCTGGCATTTGTCGTGCTGGCAACCCTGTTCATGATGCTTGTCGGTTGGTTGATTTCAAATAGATTGCTGCCAATTCGCCAAACAATTGAACACAGTGAGGCTGGACTGAAGTTTATCCAAGTATGGATGCAGCTTGCGATCGCGATCGGACTGGTGCTGCCAACCATTGCATTCATTGCTTGGTTTAAACGTCCTAAAATACGAAAGATCTTCGGTTCCTATTTGCTGCTTCTTGTGATTCAAATTGCCACTGAACAAATCGTCAGTGAGGTTTGGTTATCGAGTTTAGTGGTGGTCATTGGTACACTCTATACTGCATTTCGAGTGTGGCAACTTTGGCAGGGTTTGCAAATGATTAAAACAACTCAAAAACGATCGCGGTACCGATTAGTCAGTAGTGTATTGTGGCTACTGCTGTTGTTTTGGTCAAGCAACCTCATCGTATTGTTCGCGATCGCTTGGCCCAGCGTTTTGTAATCTCACATTCTGTGAATGAGCAAAAGATTTGGGCTCTTCCCAGCTTTTGGTATAGTTTGAATCTTCGCTCGAACAAGTTCCGAAGTTTTCTCACAGGCAGCCCAATATGCTTGGTCAGGAGAAGGTATCTATGTCCTGAAATTATTGGTTCTTGTTGCGACCATCGTAGTAGACATAGATTGAATGAGGGAACTTTATGAAGCGGGTTGTGCAGAGAATGTCAAACCTCTGCTGCAACCCGCTTCCAACGCTTATCTTCCTCCTTTGGCGTGAGCAAGAGTTGCAACAAGGCAAGCTCATCAAAGTGCGGGGCTTTCCCAAAGACAAGAAGGTCAAACTGCTGGAGGGTCACTGTTTCTACCAATAGGACGGAGTTTGTCGCCACCAACGACTTATCTCAAGCTTCAACGGATGCTGTACAAGATGTGTCTGGGGTTCGCTGGAAGATTGAGGAGTTTCACCGCGAGTTGAAGCAACTCACTGGAGTCGAAGCTTTGTCAGTGCCGCAAAGCTCGGATTCAACTCAATCATATTGCTTGTGCCCTGCTTGTTTGGACTCGCCTCAAAACGATCGCCTACCAAAGCGGCAAGACCGTTTATCAGATCAAGCATGGGATGCTGTCAAACTACTTAATTGAGCAACTCAAGCACCCATCCGTTCGTAATGTCTCTTGCGTAAGTCCTGTCTAGGGTCAATTGTGGCTGCAACGGGCAGTTTTGACGCGGCTATCCTGAGTCCCGTCGCAGGGGCATGGTTGGCATCAGTTGTGATATTTGTGCTGGCGTGGATAATTCGATATTGACCAACGCGATACAACTCAATGGAATATGGAAGGAGGATAGCTGTAAAGCCATGCTTGAAAGTCATCCTGACTCATCTGGGAAGGGTTCATCATTTTAACGAAAGTAGTTTCACTATCCGGTCGATAGGAGTCATGACCCCGGACGGCACTGCGATTGTAGATGACTTCTGTACGAGGAACGCGACTGTTTTCATACGCATTAAGTGCCGTTTCGATGTCTGGTGCAGTAGAAAGATACTCCGCCAGTTCGTAGGCGTCCTCAAACGCCATATTTGCGCCTTGTCCGAGCGAGGGTACAACCGGATGAGCCGCATCTCCCAAGAGTGTGACTCTGCCTTTGCTCCAGTGTGGTAGGGGCAGTCGATCCCAAATGGGACGCTCCACAATGTCCTCCTCAGGCGTTGCTTCGATAATTGCTTCTACAGGCTCTGTCCACCCTGCAAAAAACTCCAGAACCCGTGCCTTAGCATCGCTTGCCTGTTGACAAACAGAATCGTCTGCCAATAGCACACCTGCACTCCAAAAGGTGTAACCTTCACCGACATCAATCAGCACGATATTTTTTCCATCCGATGCTGTCACTAAGGTAGCGATGTTAGGAGACAATTGCTCGTGAGGATATTGGATGACAGCACGCCAAGACATTCGCCCTGCATAAGTCGGAGTTCCATCCCCAATAAGCTCCTGCCTGACAACAGAATTGATCCCATCTGCCCCAATCAGTAAATCTGCCTGGACTGTTTTTCCATTGGCAAAATGAACTTCAACCTTGTTGTCCTGCTGCTCAAAGCCAACACAGTGATGTTGGAGATGAATGATTTCGGGCGGTAGTGTTGATGCAAGAATGGCTTGCAGCTTTGACCACTGAATATTTAACATCGGCTGCCCATATTGCTGCATGGTTGTCATCGGTTCTGACGCAATCACCTCTCCAGTGCTACGTTTCAACGTAAGCGTGTGCGTTGGGCTGCCTGCACTCATTATTGACTCAACTATTGCCGGTTGAATCGCATTGAGGCTATTCAAACCATTTGGGGTCAAGCTTAAACCTGCACCAATCGGTCGCAAAGCTTGTGCTCGTTCGTAGACTTGCACCTTGAATCCCTTCTTGAACAGCGCATTTGCAGTTGCCAAACCGCCAATTCCGCCGCCAATAATTGCAATATCCATTGGTCTACCTCTGCCAATATTTATCAAAGCCTGCTTAAACCCTGTCCGATTGGTTGTGTCACAAACAATGACTGCGAGATCCCCAACCCCAGAGTGCAATGTTCATAAGTATAGGAATGAATTAGTTGACAGGGTTCAGAATTTGTTCGGACGAAGGGTCTGAAATTGTTCGCAAAGGTTGGTTTGATTGTTGCACTCCGTTACCTAGTATTGTTTGATGAATAATTACATATGGCAGTTTTTACTTGAATAAAATAGGATTTACGCAAGGGGAATTTGAACGGACAGGTGCTTGAGTTGCTCAATTAAGTAGTCCGAGAGCATTCCATGCTTAATCTGATAAATCGTTCTGCCGCTTTGATAAGCGACCATCTTGAGACGGCTCCAAACGAGCAAGGCACAAGCAATATGATTGCGTTGAATGCGAGCTTTGCGACATTGACAAGCTTCGACTCCAGTTAACTGCTTCAGTTCATGATGAAACTCCTTAATCTTCCAACGGATACCACACGCATCTTGTACGGCATCGGTTGACGCTTGAGATAAGTCGTTTAGCACGTAAGCATTCTCAGACGTTTGAAGCAGGGGTTCCGCGTTGTTCACAGCAATCGAGGGGTCAACTTCTCCCCGCGCAAGTAGCGATTAATCCGGTCGTGGCTAATCCCTTGCAGATGAGTAGCTAATTTTGTAACCGTGTAGTTAACCGGACTACTCAGCAGATATTGACAGTAGTCGAGTTTGGTGAAGCTCATTTCTTCAGTCTAAATTGCTGCTGCGTAAGTTCTGATGCTATTAACTAGCAGACGGTCAGTGCAGCAGATCTATTAAGCGGAACGAGCATAGCAATGGAAAGAGAGTTAGGTGCCTTTGAACATTTATATTGGCTGTACAACCAGTTTTGTCCGCTGGATTTTGCCACCGTTGCCAAACTAGAGGGGCAATTTAGCGTCAATCAACTCAGGGCAGCGCTCCAGCAAGTTCAGCAGCGTCACCCGATGCTCCGAGTTCGCATCGAGACTGACGCGATGGGATATCCCAAATTTGTTGAAACCGATGCCGAAATTCCGATGCGACAGGTTGCAAGAGCAGAGGATCAGCAGTGGCAACAAGAAGTCGCAGGCGAACTGTCCCGCTCATTAGACTGGCAGACTGAGCCTCTACTTCGGGTCGTGCTACTGCAATCGGAGACTGAATCGGAACTGATAATCGTTTGCCATCACACGATCGCTGATGGACTATCGGCTGTCTATATAACGCGAGATATTATTCAAGGGTTGGCTGGCAAACAATTTGAACGAACAGACCTATCTGCGGCAGTCTCGCTCGAATCCGCGCTTCTGGGCAGCGAACCCTATCCAGATAAGATCCTGAAGCCGACAGATTATCTTCCCCCCCAGTCTCGCTGTTCTCCCCCCCACATTCGCCCCGTTGTCTTCTCAACTGAACTCACCCAGCATCTGATCCAACGCAGTCGAACTGAACAGACAACGGCACATGGTGCGATCAGCGCTGCATTTTTGCTTGCACTCGCCCCGCAATTTGCGAATCCAATCCGATGTCTCCATCCAGTGAATGTGCGATCGCAGCTATCTTTACCGATGCCTGATGGCGTTGGGATTTACTTCTGCTTTTGTGTGACCTCTCATTCTCTTCAGGAAGGTTCTAAGTTTTGGGATATTGCGCGATCAGTGAAGTCTCAACTTTCTCAAATTGATATTGCCCAGCAACTGATTGAGGAACGCCAACTTCGACAGCCTATAGTAGCGCATCTTACCAATGCCGCTGCCTATATTGCAGACCTGCGATCGCAATATCCCTCTCATCTAACGGTCACCAATCTGGGTCGCGTTGATATGGCTCAACAGTACGGCAACGTTCGGATTACAGCGCTCCATGCCCCGGTTGCCATGCCCGGTGTGGACGGAGGGTTGACCCTTGGTGTCGTGACCTTGGGCGATCGTCTCGCCCTCACACTTATCTCTACATCTCGAATGGAGGGATGCGAGCGAGCGGCGACTGCCTTGTTATCCAAAGGCGTGAAGCATTTAGAACAGGCAGTGGAGTAGCCTCGAGTCATTCAACTCGCGCTCAAATTCCCTGCAAAATTCCTGCATCAGCGCATTCCAAACGCACCCACTTAACCGGTAGTGTTCTAGACCTGTGAAAATGATCAAACGATTCGACCAAACTCATTGTGATTGAAGATCAACTGGATATGAAATTCAACCAAATTTGAGCAGGAGAATTTTGACTAATGATACTTACGTTTGGATCAAGATCGCCGCCTGTTTTGTAGACATAATCGAAAGCACCTTGATCGCCCAGCAGATGCGCTCGCAAGAATAACCCGCTCCAACGCCCGATCGTGCCGTTTGCCGTTGCTTGATCAAGCGTGGGACGGTTCGGCTCAAGCATCGGATTGTCCGTATTGGCAATGCTATAGTGATTTGCCCCTTCAATTGCAATTAGCGCTTTCGGCGCATCTTGAATCTTGACATAAGTGGATGCCACTTCACCAAAATCATTGATGCTGTCGAGCGTTCCTGCAATCAGTCCGGTGGGAATATCTTGATTATCGATCGTTGGAAATGTACCACTATTGGCTGCTGTCTGGAAGCTGGTGCCGTAGAAAATGCCTGCTTTGAGTTCAGGCGGTCGAGTATAGTCACTGGTCGAGGCAGACCGAATAATATTTTGAATGGCGGCTAATCCCACAAAGCCACCAAACCCGTCTCCCAAAAGTCCTAAATTTGTAGTATCAGCAATTTCAAAGATCGGTGAAGCAGTATCAGCATCTTCCAGTTTTATTTGATCCAGCACGTCATTTACTTGCTGTTCCTCTGCCAAAAGCCCGGAAAGAGGTTGTCCATCCATTAAGGTTAGGGTTCGTTCATTGTTTGGAACAACCACAACAAACCCATAGCGTGCAACTTCTTTTGCATAGTTAGAGTAGTCTGCTTTATCGGTGAAAGCTTCTTGCAGCATCAGTGCGATCGGCAATTGATCGGGAGTTGAGTTTGGCAATACTGGGTAGTAAATATCCGCCGGATCACCATCAGCAGTAATCGTAGTCGTGTAACGCTTCACTTGGTCATAAATCGGATCAGGGCTAAAGGGGGTTTCCCGCTTTAACCGCAACACCTCCCCTTGTCCAGCAATAAAGCCTTTGTTAGAAATGTAAATATCGCCATTAGAATCGAGTGCTAGACCCGTGGGATTGATGAGTTCATCAGTTGCGATCGTAGTACGAGTTTTTCCATCTGGAGAGACATAGATCAGCGAACCTGCATCGCTTCCGCTCAAAATGCCATCTGCATCATATTCGAGGACATACAAACCACCAGATTGATCAAAAGCGAGATCTGCGATATTCGTAAACCCACCTGCATAGACTTCCGGTTCGCCTTCCGCATTGAGCCGATACACTTGTGCCGTTCCGGTTTGAAACGGAAATCCAGTTAATTCTCCAACATAGAACGCGCTATCTGGACCTTCGGTAATCGAGGTGGGAACAGACTGCCATACAACAGATTCACCTGTGAGTGGGTTCATCGTCGTCCGAGGTGGAAAGACGGCTTCTAAATTCAGGTCGCCACCAAAGGCTCGCTGAAGCAGATCATTCGCACCCGCATCTAAGACATAGGCAGTATTGTCCTTAATCAGCAAGTCATAAAGATTGGTAGTGACATCTTGCTTGTCAGGGTTGTTATTTTGTTCATAAGCACCAAAATCTCGGAGTCTTGTCCAGGAAGAACCTCCGTCAAAACGATCGATCGCGATCAACTGGCTAAAATCAGGGACTTGAAGATTGTCTCGATTGGCTGGATTGCTTGCAAGACCAATGATCGCATAAGCATTGCCATCCTTATCAAACTCAATGTCACTGACACCTGCTGCATCTCCTCCATCAGGTAATGCCAGCGATGGCAGTCCCGTAACAACTCGTTCTGCAACCCCGTTTTGAATTCGGGTAATCGCGCCTGTTGCGCCATAAGACAACAATGCGCCGGGTTGACTTGGAGACGGAATACTCGCCCCGGTTCCTCCTCGTCCTGCTTCGGCAACGTAAAGTGCGCCATCTGGACCAAAGCTCAGCTTACGAGGACTATCTAACCGATTTGCTAGTATTTCAATTGAAATTGAGGCTAGGGTTGCTTTCAACACAGTAAGGCTCCGATAGACAAGCACTCTTAACTGTATCGATTCCAACTTCTGACGAGTTCGTGACTTCATCGGATAAGAGGTCGAACATTATTCGGAAAAAGTTCGCTTCAGTTCCCAAATACTTTCTATGGGCTTGATGTTAGCAGCGGATACTGTTGTACGTCTTCATAAGAAATGGCGTGTCCTTCAAATTCGTGGCGCGTAATTGCAGTTCTTCCTCTTCAGGACACCACCTCTGCTTCCGGAAGACACGCGCGCAGCTTCTCAAGCAGCTCAGGAGGGATCTTGGTGGGACATGGTCTGGGTGCTGATGCACACCATATCGATCTTTGCGGAGACTGCGGTACTACCCGATTCGTGAAACTGAACCTCTTGGAGCAAAACCAGCCCAGCCCGACCAAGCGAGAGTGGACTGGTGCAGACAACGAGTTGATCGTCTAGGCGCGCTGGCACCTTGTAGGAGATCTCTACGTGCCGGACGATGAAGCCGACCTGCTGCTCTTCAGAGAGCCGCCGTTGCTCAAAGCCCAGCTCACTCAGCCACTCGCTGCGGCCACGCTCCATGTAGCGCAGATAGTTCGCGTAGTAGACGACACCACCGGCGTCCGTGTCTTCAAAATAAATCTTGAGGCGATGGCGAGAGAGCTTGTCTTCCATGGTGTTCATCGTTGGGGTGGTGGATCGTTTGTTCTCATTCGAGAGCTAACGTTGAAGTGGCTCAGTTGTCTCTGAAGCCTACTTAACTCTCCAAAGTTGGATTGTAGAGAACAACATTCTCCTGCTCGTTTGCATCGTTGCGTGCAACTAGTGCATAAGCTGATTCAGTTTCACTGAGATTATAGGGTTGGTGTGGAACGCCTGGAGGGATAAAAATGAAATCACCCGCTTCGTTAACAACTGATTGCTTGAGTCTTTGACCATAGCGGGTTTCTACACGACCCTTAATTAGATAAATTGCGGTTTCATAATCACGGTGAAAATGGGGCTCGGCAGACCCACCTGGAGGAATAATCACCAAATTCATAGAAATTGCCTTTGCACCGGTTGTGGCATTAGAAATACCCACAAAATATGGCAAGCGTTGGCGGGTCAGAGTTTCAGTATCAGGGCGTAGAGTTACAATCTCTGTGGAATTAGTATCAGATGAGCCAGAGGTGTAGGAATGATTAGAGCACGGATCCCCTTGCAACGCCATAGAAATATCCCTCTCTTATAAACCGCAATTGAATTGATGGAAATCAACCCCAGTTTCAATGTAGCTTGCAGGCTAACGGTCGCAATCACCGGACACAGACAAACTTTGCAACTCAGCCAACTATATCAGGACGTGTCAGGTGCAGCGTGGCTATTCGCCTGTGTTTCTGACAACTGGCTGTCCTGTTCCAATCACTGTTTCAATAATGTTGGCAGCTTGTTGTACTCTACCAGAGTTCTGAATCGCAGATTGTAAACGCAATGCCTGAACCTTATAGGAATTCTGGATCAACACTTTGTGAATTACTGATTGCAAGCTAGCAGCAGTTAAGCGGGCGATAGGTAGTAACTCTCCCGCCCCCGCCCAAACAATTCGAGCAGCAACTCCAGGCTGATCATTTGAAATTGGAATTGCGACCATTGGCACTCCATAAGTGAGTGACTCTAGAACTGTGTTTAGGCCTGCATGAGTGATTGTGAGAGCAGCTCTTTTAAGCACCTCCAACTGCGGTGCATAGCTGACAACAAGAGGATTTCCCGTTAAGGTTGACACTGCTTCCAACGGCATCCCCCCTCCTAGCGAGATCACCAACTGCACATCTAATCCGACACAAGCAGCGGCGATCGCTTCAAATACTGATAGGAGACGATTTTGAATTGTTCCCATCGAAGCATAGATTAGGGGCTGCCCAGTTAACTGCTCCCAAGGAAAGGGCGTGATATTTCTTCCAATCGCACTATGGTAGGGACCAGTGAAATGAAAGTGTGGTGGTAAGTTTCTGCGAGGAAACTCAAACTCAGATGGCTGCTGGCTAAGTTGAGCCAGTTTGGAATATATATCATTTGGGTGGGTATGAGGAGGTAAATTCCACCTTTGCCGATACTCAGCCGTTAACTGTCTAATCGGCTTTATTAATCGATTATCTAAGGAATAACCAACTCGATTCCG
>NZ_JACJOV010000091.1:0-3085 GCF_014695745.1 Leptolyngbya sp. FACHB-671
ACTGCATCAATCGCTTTGCGACGAAGGTCATAACTGTAGGGGGCTGACATTGGCACTCCTAAACGCTTATCTATCTCTAAAATAATGTCCTAGCTTAATTGCGTAAAGCTATAGTCCACAAGGCCCACCGGATCATCTAAGGGTGCAAGGCTTGCGGAATCTTGTCTTCTGGGTAAATAACTTGCAGGCAACAGATGCAGAATTGAAGTCAAAGGGCGTGCAACTGATTTGGGAGAGCCGCTACATTCCTGAAGTTGAAACGTCGGTAACCAATTTTCGAGACAACAACGGAAACTTGATCGCCATTTGGGAGAGATAAACGCACTTTGGCGACTTGTTATCCTTTTAAGGAGGTCGGATATGAAACCTGTTGCGTTAATCACAGGAGCTAATAAAGGAATTGGACTCGAAATTGCTCATCAACTTGGAAAGCGTGGCTATCGAGTCATCCTGGGTGCCAGAAGCACTGAACGAGGAGGAGCAGCAGCCAAAGTGTTGCAGGCTGAGGGAATAGAGGCAGAATCGATCGAATTAGATGTGACAAAGGCAGAATCGATTGCAAAATTGCCTGATTTCATTCGTTCAAAATTTGGACAGTTGGATGTGCTGATTAATAATGCTGCAATTTTGCTGGATAATGACGGACCACCACCCAGTGCGACAGATCCACAAGTATTGCGAGACACCTTCGAGACTAATTTCTTTGGTGTGTTTACAGTGACTCAAACTGTGCTTCCTTTTTTGTGCCAAAGTCCTGCGGGTCGCATTGTCAACCTGTCGAGTTCAGTTGCGTCATCAACCAGCATTCTTGATCCAGTTTCCCCCTTATCTGAAGTGATATCTCCCGCTTATCAAGCCTCCAAAACGGCCGTAAATGCTCTCACTGTTCTACTGGCAAAGGAACCAGCGCATACAACTATCAAAGTCAATTCAGCCTGCCCCGGTCCTGTGAAGACTGACCAAAACCCTAAGAGAGGTCTTCTCTCCCTAGAAGAGGGCGCTGACACACCCGTTTGGCTGGCAACACTTCCCGCAGACGGTCCAAATGGAGGATTCTTCAACTCACGAAAACCAGTGCCTTGGTAGCTGCGTTCGGTCATGCGTCAATAACAACAAGAGAAATTTTAATCATGCAAGCTAAAACTCTGAAGATCCTGATTTCACTGGCGATCGCCACAACCGGACTCGCCACAAGTGGAGCAATTTTGGCATTCGCAAGGCAATCCGTTGAAACAACCAATCAACCCTTAATGAGTCAAGCTGATTCGCAAAATACGACATTGCCTGAAATGCCTGTATCCAACGAAATTGAACTTGAGGTGGTGGCTGAATTACCCATTCGCCCTTCTGCGGTGGCCAAAACTCCCGATGGTAGGGTAATTTGGACAGAACACTTTGGCGCACCCAATCCAAATCGAGTCCATGAATTGCTACCAGACGGCACATTTCGAGATTATCCTGCTGGAGCACAACATGAATCTCATGCCTTGCAAATCGACAGCCAAGGGGTGCTGTGGATGCTGGATATGGGCGGAAATGGCAGACTTCCTAAGCTGATTGGCTGGAACACGACGACCGAATCTTTGGTGAAAGAAATTGAGATTCCATCTCCTGCCTATGAACCCAATTCTTCTATGCAGGACTTTGTAATTGATGAATCTAGAAATCTGGTGATTATTGCAGATACGGCAGGGGGTTCAGAACCCTGGCAATTTAACCCAGCCCTGGTTGTGGTTGACCTGAATACTGGGGAGCCTCGTCGACTTTTAGCAGGGCATTCCAGCGTCCAAGCTGAGGCGATCGATGCGATTATCGAAGGTGAGCCATTGATGATCACCACGAATCGTGAAACAGGTGAACAAATGCCTTCCCGCTGGGGTGTCAATGGGATTGCGATCGACCCCACCTATGAATGGGTTTATTACAGCCCCATGAGCAGCACAAGCGTTTATCGAATCTCCACTCGCGATTTAACAGACACCAGCCTCAGTGCAGAAGAACTGGGTAATCGTGTCGAGCGATATGGCGACAAAAATATTGGCGATGGCTTAATGGTAGACACAGCAGGAAACGTCTACAACACCGATTTGCAATACAACGCGATCGGTGTCACAAATGCAGAAGGCGATTACCGCTTGATTCGCAAAGATGATGAATTATTGAACTTTAGTGAAGGCTTTGAACCTGCCGCAGATGGCTACGTTTATGTAGCAACGAACCAAGCACACAAAAGCATTTTCTTTCAACCCGTTGATGTCGGTGTTCCTCCTTATTACCTGCTGCGATTCAGACCGTTAGCACCTGCTCGTTAGAACTAAAGGAACTGATGTTACCCAAGAAATTGTTGCCAGCTATTACCCTATCTGTTCTAGCTATCGGCTCTTTGGCAATTCATAGTGTTGCTCAACAATCCCAACAGCAACCTACTCAAGATCCAGCGCGATCGCCTGAGCTTTCACTCGCAACCCATCACATGACGGTATCTGTTGCTGATGTGGAAGCGGCATCGCAATGGTATTCAGAGAAACTCGGTTTTACTGAAACAAGACGGGTTGTACTTGATAACGGCAATGTGCAAATTGCCTGGATGGAGATCCCAGGCTTTCGAGTAGATCTAGCTCAAGTGCAAGGGTCAGTACGACCTGAAGAACAGAATGCTGTACCGCCTCAGCATATGCTCTCGCAAGGTTGGCGACACTTAGCGTTTGCAGTAGATGATGTCGATCGCGCCTATGAGACTCTCAGCGATCGTGGAGTTGAATTTATCAGTCCGCCTGTGACCTACGATCCACTGGGCATTCGCATTGTGGCGTTGCAAAATAGAAGTATGATGCAATGTTCACACTGTCAATCCAACCAAACCGTCAAGAACGGACGACGCAAGGGTATCCAGAACTATCTGTGCCGCAGTTGCAATCGTCAATTTCGTGAAACTCACACCCCTCAGGGTTATTCCTTGGAAGTCAAGGCACACTGCTTGAACCTCTATCTCAATGGCATGGGCTTTCGTGCGATTGAACGAGTCACAGGCGTGTGTCACAACACGGTAATCAACTGGGTCAAGCAAGCAGCCCAAGCTCTGCCC
>NZ_JACJOV010000092.1:0-35916 GCF_014695745.1 Leptolyngbya sp. FACHB-671
GGTCAACTGGTTGACTGGAGTACCAAGAGCAAAAACTCGGGTTTCTCGTTTCGCGGCTCTAGCGCCAGATTAAGGAAGGCGTGATCCCAGTCAGGGTTCGCCAACAGTATCCGACTCTTTGATTTACACTTTGTACTAACAGAAACAGTTCTTTTTATCTGTAAATCCCTAACAATCAATCACAGCAGGGCTTTTACGCTATTTTGCCTTGTTTGTCTTGAAGATTTGAAGTGTAAATAAATCCTGTTAATCAATCTATGTCTCAAATTAGGGTAGTTCTAACGAGTTCTGATACAGTAATAGTACGTTAGATCTATTTCTGTCATGCTGATCGGATACGAACGAGTTTCAACTGATGATCAAAATCTTGCTCTGCAACATGACGCGCTTCAAAGGGCAGGGTGTGAAAAAATCTTCTCTGATAAGATGAGTGGAGTCAAAGCCGATCGTCCTGGTCTCAAGCAAGCTTTTGAGTTTGCAAGAAAAGGAGATACGCTGGTCGTCTGGCGGCTTGATCGTTTAGGACGTTCCCTCAAAGATCTGATTGCGCTGGTTGAGGACATGGAAAAGTGCAAAATAGGATTGCGATCGCTTCAAGAGAACATTGACACAACTTCAAGTGGTGGAAAACTAATCTTCCACATGTTTGGCGCATTGGCAGAGTTTGAGCGGAATTTGATTCGAGAACGCACTCAAGCTGGACTGCAAGCAGCAAGAGCCAGAGGTCGACGAGGGGGACGACGGCAGAAGTTGACGCTACAGGAAATTGAGATTGGGCGAGCACTCGCAGCAGATCCAAAGCGATCTGTCACTTCAATTTGTCACCATCTCGGGATTAGTCGCCCAACTTACTACCGCTACATTAATCCTGACCTGAACAACATTGCCGAAAACGAACATTGAGCGAGTGCGTGTAGCACACCTAAAACGTTACTCTGTCGAGAATGAGGATAAGCAACACTGCCGAGTTAGGGTCATTTTCGGCAGTGTTGTTAACGTTGCCCGTCACCCGCCGCTGAGCACTTTTCGGTTATAACGATTAACGCTCGACAGTCGGGTGCACGGCATGTTAGGCAACATACTGAAGATTAAACGATCTTGATACCGATGGAATAAGCAGTCAAAGTTGCAGGTGATGGTTTCATGTGATCTTTACCGCCTGCACTGAAATCTTGGTTTGCAAGATCTGTTGTTGGTCGAAGTTGCCATAATAGATTTCCCTCACCCCTCCAATGAATTTCGGCACCACCACCAACAAGGGCAAAACCTGAAAGAACATCTGCGGTTGTGGCGGGATGTGCAGCATGTCCAGAATCTTTTGTCTGGATTGAGTGTTGGACACGCCCAACTGGAAGATTCTCCCTGATACCTATTGCATAAACGCTTAGAATAGCTGGACTAACAGTCATATGGTCTTTTGACCTTGCTTTCCATGAAAAAGCATTTTCAGGAAATGACGCTGTAGCAAGATTTCCGCCATTTGGATTGAAGTCTAGCCAGTTCACATGAAAACCCCCACTGATTAGCAGAAATCCAGGTGGCACTGACTCTGACGCTTCGGGATGCTGAGCCAGTTCGCTAACGCTGCGACTAATGTGAATATGCTGGAGAAGAGCGTCTCTTGTCATTCCAGCTATTTTCAACCCAATTGCATAAACCTTTAAGAAATGTGGCTGAGGTCGCTCATGATCTTTTGAGGATGCTAACCAAGCTGAGAGATTTTGATTTGGATAAGAAGCAGTTAGAAGTGCACCATTTGGCGGTCTGTTAGTTGCTTCTGCGCCTCCTCCAATAACAACCATATCGTCAGGAACGGTACACGCAAAATCATGAAAGTGTGCTTGCTGATTGCCAGCCTTGCGTTCAAAGACAGCGACAGTGATTTTGCCAGAGGCATCGTGAAAAGTTCCAAGTTTTGTCTGAGGCATGGGTTTTCCTTTACTGCTTAATTCTGTTTACGCCCCAACTCTAGGCGGCTGAATCTGAGCATCGCAGTACCCTTAAGGGTGCTTTAGCTGCACCGGAAAATTGAAGGAAAAACCCTAACAAGCCTAAAAACATGCAGCCTACAGATTGCGTTCAGCGGCAGCAAAAGAACTCCAAGGGTAGACGAGGAGCCTTTCAACAAGCGCGTTGCAATGGACAGTTGAAAGGCTACAACCAGCAATTGTCTATGCTATAAAATCTCCATCGTCATCGCTGTCCTGTTTACTTTGCTGTAACTGTTGTACTCCATCCTCTTTAACCTCAAGCCCTATACCAAATCGTCCCGATTTGACATCTTCTAACCGATATGAAATTTGCTGAACAACTTTTGTCCCACTCAATCCATCGGTTGCCGACAATGTAAAGACTAGCCGTTTTTCGTTTTGATGAGCAGAGGACAATTTCTCCAAAATTTGTACTCCCTCATCAGTAGCGAATACATAGGCAGTTCGAAGCCCCCAAGGATTATGCGATTCGTGTTTTGGAGCTAAGGCAGGGAGAGAATCTTTCCTGAGTTGAGCACTATGGAGTGTGAAGAATCTCCCAATAGTGTCTCGTTCCACCAGAGCCAGACTTGCTTGAATATCTGTTGCTTGTCTTCTGCTTCGATTCATTACTTTAATCAGCAGACTTCCTTTCTTTTTATTGAAAACTATATTTTTAGAGATAATAATTCTCGGCTTTGCTAGCAACAGGACATACAAGAAAGCCCAGGATGACAAAATACCAACTAGAAGACCTATAAGTTGGCTGAAGAAAAATTCCACCGGATTTCCTCACGCTGATTGATCTAGAAATCGCTTTCAAATTACCACCATAACCACTCTTCAACTAATTTTCACTCAATACCAACGAGAAACCCTTGGACTATTGCTACGATCGATAACCTAAGCAGTACAACCACCCCGTTCACCCGCTGCTAGCAAATTCTCTGATTCAATAACAAACTTGATTCGGTCGGTGTGCAACGGGATTGTCATGCTGTACCTACAGATCAAGATTCCTCTCTCTCAATAAATTTTTGTATTTCTGCGAGGTTTCTACCTGTTAACGTCTCGAATTCTCGCCATAGCGAACCATGATTTAAATCGCGTCTCATCAACTCAATCAGATCTGTGCGTGGTCCTTTGGTTAAATCTTTAGCACTTATTTCCTTCTGCAAGTACTTACCAATTTTCCTGCGGAGAGCAAAGACAGCTTCTCTTGTATCCGGTGACATGCAAAGACCCGCATCACTATATCCCCATTCATTTAATTTTTCAGCAAGTTCTCTAGCTTCATTTTCATCGATTCCGTTGATGCGATAGTGAGATAGCTGTTCAAGCATCACAAAGATTTCAGGATATGCACGAAGTCTCATCTTATACAGCTCTAGTTCTCGCTGACTATTAAGTTCTAAGATCCATTTATTTTCTTCATGCCTAATACGTCGTTCCTCAAGTTCAATAGTCTTTTGCCATTTTTCGCGCTCTAATTCTATCGTCCTTTCCCATTTAACTCTTTCAAACTCTAAACTTCTCCTCCATTTCTCTCTCTCAGATCGCTCACGAAAAAAGCTAACAAGTGCTGTGAGGATTGCAGCAAACAATGTAAATAGCGCACCTACTAATGCAACGTTTGTAGTGATATCCATGTCTAGGATAATTCTCAGTATTTTACAAGTAGTTTTGAGGGTTTGAGTAGCAATGGAACAGGAAGTCACGTTAAGGCTGAAACACTGTAGCAGCAGTCATTCCAGAAAGCACTGTTCAGTCTCAATGAGACGTACCAATTAGACTGTAGGCTAATTAGATCTGAAATCTTGAACGGAATATCAAGGGTTTCAAGCTTCTGATTCTCAGCAGGTTCAACTGGTACACCTCTTAGCGTAACTTTCTGTTCCGTTGCTACTCAGACCCCGGGGACAAGGAGTGAGAAGTCCACTTGATCCGTGAGGACTAATTGTAGGATTGACGGATTGCGAAGCATTGTGCACAAATTTTTGCCGAAAAGAGGCATTTTCGGCAGAAAACTATACCAATTCAAATGCTCACTGATTCAGATGGGTCAGTTGTTTGTCACGAGCGATCGCGATTCTTGGGATGAAGGGTAACTGCCTTGTAGTTTCAACACTTACTGCTTGAAACTAATAGCAAAGTACTGACGATGGCTAGTTCACTTGGAGGGATTAGCTGAAAAATCACTGTACTACTCGACTGAATGCAGCTTTAATTTAGTCCACTCTAGTACAAGTTTTGGAAGAGTCCGAAATCCGGCTTTAATTAGGCATTAAATTTAGTCCAGACTTCTCAATTGCCCCTTTATTTTAGTCCAGCAACAAAACTTAAAAAACGAAACCCTTGCTAGATAAGAGTCTCAGGGCTTGCTTTCTTGAGTAGTTGCCAGTAGGGCAACTACTCAAGCACTCTGAAAAGTTTTTTAAAGCAGCTTTTAACCTCTGCATTGCTGCTTTTAACTTATGAAATTTTTGCCTGATTTAGAAACTAATCGACAGGCTCTAGTTCTAATATTACTACATTAGATTGTAATCAGGTCAATGCATTTTTACCTAGCTTAGAAATCGGCGTTGCTGATCGAAGGTATGAACCGCTAACTGGAACCCCTAAAGACTTGTTCAGAATTTTGCAGAATCATACTGCCATTCAGCAAGGCGCAGAAATCAGTTGTGATGCATGCAGTTACTTAGCTTTGCCCATTTTTCTGCCTAAAATGCCTCTTTTCGGCATTGATCATCAGCAATCCATACTTCAGATGACTAGGCAAAATTAGTAGTTAAACAGCTTAAATCTTTGATGAAAAGGTGTTTAGAAGATTATCTGTAAGGTAGTTTGCAGGTAAATGTAATTCTCGATTATGAGGTAGTTTCGAGACTATTGATGAGGCACGACCAGGACTACAGTACCCAAGAGGGTACTACACATGAGCCCGTAAACATGGAAAAAGTAAAGAGACTAGTTTTGAGTGACTGGCAAGGGGTGAAGCCTGACGGCTCTAAATACAATTTTGTATTTATCTAAGTCTCCAATACGCCACCTGTTTGGAATTTGATTGAATCCTATTAGGAGCAAGCAAATGGAGATTCGTCCATTTACATTTCCCTCAACGATTGGGCTTTCTGAAGGTGCTACTGGTTTAAATGTTGAGAAATTGCAGGAATTCTTGCAGCATTTCGGTTATCTTCGCATCCCTTCGGCTAGTGAAGAATTTGCTGCTGTCCGGACAGCAGCAAATCCTCCTGATGCAAACTTAGGGAACTTTGACGAGGCTACTGCTAAAGCTTTAAAGGACTTTCAACAGTTTCATGGACTACCTGTTACTGGAACACTAGATGAGGCTACGGTTGCACAGATGAGCCGACCGCGATGCGGCTTTCCTGACATTCCGACTCATCAAGGAGTCAGTGATTTCACAGCTCAAGGTAATAGGTGGGATAAAACCAACCTCACATACGGGTTTCAAGAATTCACCTCAGAACTCACACAGCAGGAAGTTCGAGATGCTATCGCTGCAGCACTTAATCTCTGGAGTCAAGTTACCCCGCTGAGATTCATGGAGGTTCCGCTAGCCTCCAATCCTGACTTTGTAATTCGCTTCGTTGATGGTGATCATGGTGATGGTTCACCATTTGATGGAGTTGGCAGGGTGCTGGCTCACGCTTTCTATCCACCCCCCAATGGCGGCGCTATTGCGGGTGACGCACATTTCGATGAAGGTGAAACCTGGACCGTCAACATACCAGTACCAGCGGGTGGCATTGACCTTATCACTGTTGCTGCTCATGAATTTGGACATTCGCTTGGTTTGGCGCATTCTTCAGATTCGGGAGCACTAATGTTCCCAACTTACGCTGGTCCACACCGTTTTCTGGGACAGGATGATATTGATGGCATTCGATCTATTTACGGTTCAGGTTGGGAGTCGCTAGGTGGAGTACTTAGCTCTGGTCCTGATGTTTGCTCTTGGGCCCCAGGACGGCTAGATGTCTTTGCACGAGGTACTGATAATGCCCTTTGGCATATTTGGTTTGACGGCAGTTGGTCAGGCTGGGAGTCACTAGGTGGTTTTTTAACTTCAGACCCAACGGCTGTCTCCTGGAGTAACGGCAGAATTGATGTCTTCGCACGAGGTGGTGATGATGCTCTTTGGCACATTTGGTTTGATGGCAGCTGGTCAGACTGGGAATCACTAGGTGGAGTACTTAGCTCTGGTCCTGATGTTTGCTCTTGGGCCCCAGGACGGCTAGATGTCTTTGCACGAGGTACTGACAATGCCCTTTGGCATATTTGGTTTGACGGCAGTTGGTCAGGCTGGGAGTCACTAGGTGGTCTTTTAACTTCAGACCCAACGGCTGTCTCCTGGAGTAACGGCAGAATTGATGTCTTCGCACGAGGTGGTGATAATGCCCTTTGGCATATTTGGTTTGATGGCAGTTGGTCAGGCTGGGAATCACTAGGTGGAGTACTTAGCTCTGGTCCTGATGTTTCTTCTTGGGCCCCAGGACGGCTGGATGTCTTTGCACGAGGTACTGATAACGCCCTTTGGCATATTTGGTTTGACGGCAGCTGGTCAGGCTGGGAATCACTAGGTGGTCTTTTAACTTCAGACCCAACGGCTGTCTCCTGGAGCAACGGCAGAATTGATGTCTTTGCACGAGGGGGTGATAATGCCCTTTGGCATAAGTGGTTTGATGGCGACTGGAGACCTTAAACCAAAGTCTTGGCTAATTCAAAAAGCTTGTCAAATTTCATAAAATTCGTTTGACGACAATTACTTTTGAGCAAAGTAATTGTCGTCAGACAACGCGCTTATTCACGGAAACTTCCTTGAGCTATCTAGCAAAATTTTTTTCAGCGGGCAAGTTCTTTAATGCTTAATTAGAAAACAAAATAGGTTCGTTAACAACTTGCCAGTCACCTGAAATTCTTTGGAACGTCACTTGGATTCCACTTAGTCCTAAAGCGAACTGGCTAGAATCGTGTGAGTAGATCTTTGCTTCAAGCGTTAGTCGTACTGCATTATCCTCTATCTCTGGAGGTTGAAAGCGTAGATAGGCAACATTGCCCTTTTCATACCCTTCTTCAAGTAGAGCTTCTTGTGACAAAATTCGAACAGGTATTGATATTTCTTCAAAAGAGATAGAATTTGCCAGATTTTCATCTATTAAAGTGACTATTGATTCTTCTAGGAGAAAAGACAAATCTGGAAATTGAACTGATTGATCAAATCCTGGTAATTCTTGCCCAAGCAAAACAGCTTCTAACAGTAGCTCTTGAAGTCGTCCTAAAACTTCATCTGACATTACCGACTTTACATAGGAACTAGACATAGAATGCTTCTCCAAACCCTCCTGATTTTGTAGTTCCAGCATAAGTCTTAGAGAGGTAGCATCGATTGGTATAGTCTGCTCGACAGTAGTTATGTTGAAGCTATAAAATAAGATGCCAGAACATATTTCAAGAAGTATCGTAGAATAAAGCGTTAAGAATGATAAGTTCATAAGACAAAGCCTTCCTATTTAATTTCGAGTCAAAACTTCTCTGTTCCTTCGCGCACCGGACAAATTGGCAACTTCTAACTTCATCTTAATGCTGTCTATCGGTGGTGATAACAGCCGTTAATACTCTCAGAAATGCTGAGAAGATTCATTTTTGGACATGACCTCGACCTTTCACAAATAACCTTAATCGTCCGAAGTGCGTAAGTGTTATTAAAACTATGACGACTAATTCAGAGATCCTCATACTAAAAAATTAGGTTCGTTCAGCTTCGCAAGAAGGTTTAGTGTAGAGCAACGAATCAGTTATCGGCTGGTAAGTTAATTTGCTGTTGTAGGAGAGGAGGTAGCGAAGTTGTATCCAAGGGATATCTCCTTACTTTCCTTTCCGCTCAATTCTTACAAATCACTGTTAAATACCACCAGCAAGAGTTTTAGGCGTTATTCATCCCTACCTTCTTATAAATGGAAACGCTTACTTATTAGAGATTAACCCTCATCTCCCTGCCCTTCATAAAGAACCCAAGCCCATTATCTTGCTAGCTAGTTTCCAACAGGTCGTATTTATGCAAACTATGCTTGTTTGGGTTCATACACCCCTTGGTAACCTGAATTGGCTATAAGAGGTTTCTCAAGTGAAGCGACTATACTGTACGCAAATCACATGCACTCCAGAGGGGATCGCCTAGCATAGAGTGAAATTTCTCTTATTTGCCAGCTTATTTACTCTGCATGGCGGACGCGACTTCCAACGAAAGCAACACGCTCGACTTTCAGCCCTATCTGCAATCGATTTGCCATCACTATCAGCAGTGGTGGTTGCTCTATACGTTGCATGATGTGGAAGGCAAAGAAACCTTAAAACGTCAGCCCCCATCCTGGGATGCTCCCTTTGACTTTGGCTTGATGGTTCAGACCGTTCAGAAGGAAGCAGTATCAGCGGCAGAAAGTGTCCCCTCAAATCGCCCAGATGTTCAAGAGAAGGTTGAACGGCTGCCTGTTTTAGAAGGAATTCGTAAATACGCCAGTGATCATGTATTGCTGATCGGTCGTCCGGGTTCGGGTAAGTCGACAGCACTGGCACGGCTATTGTTGGAGGAAGCGCTTCCCTCTAGCCCTGCTTCCCAGGATGAACCAAGGCTGATTCCAGTGTTGGTGGAACTTCGTCTCTGGCAAACGTCGATCCTCGATCTCATCCGTAACTTTTTTAGACGACACGGTCTCAATCTCGATCGGACCGTCATCGAGAATTTGCTGTTTCACAACCGCCTGTTGCTATTGGTAGATGGGTTAAACGAGTTGCCTTCTGAAGCGGCGCGACACGATGTTGCCAAGTTACAGCGTAATTATTCTCAAGTGCCGATCATCTTCACAACACGAGATCTCAATCTGGGAGGAGATTTTGGTGTTGAAAAGAAGCTAGAAATGCAGCCCCTCACAACGGCTCAAATGCAAAGCTTTGTGCGCTCGCACCTAGAAGACAAAGCAGAACCGATGCTGCGGCAGTTGGGCGAGCGGCTGCAAGAGTTTGGGCAAACGCCCCTGCTGCTGTGGATGTTGTGCAGCTTGTTTAAGCAAACTGGACAGATTCCAACTAACTTGGGTGGAGTGTTTCGCGCCTTTACCCAGAGCTACGAGCGTCATCTGAAGCATGATGTCATAGCGGAGAGCGATCGCCGTTGGTGGTCAGAACTGCTGCAAACTCTGGCATTTGCCATGATGCATAGTCATCCTCTTTCTACGTTGGAGGCAAATCACCATTGTCTGATTCTCGATGTTGAACTGCGAGTTGCCATTTCTAAAGATGAAGTCCACCAGGTCTTTGTCGAATGCCTGAAGTCAAAAGAAGCGCAACCTGAAGGCGCAGCCCGCAAGTGTTTAGATGACCTACTGCGGCATCACCTGATTCAGACCAATGGAGAACAGATTGAGTTTCGGCACCAACTGATTCAAGAATATTATGCAGCTGAATATCTGCTCACACGAGTTGGGCAGATGTCAGATCTATCGCTACAACAGCAGTATCTCAATTACCTCAAATGGACAGAGCCAGTAGCGTTAATGCTGGCGTTGGTAGACGATGGAGCGTTAGCAGAGCGAGTCGTTAAACTAGCGTTGGATGTGGATGTGATGTTGGGGGCACGGTTAGCAGGAGAGGTGAAACCACAATTTCAGGAGACGATGGTTGGGCTAGTAGATGGCTTTAAGCTAGCGGATCAACAAGAAATACCAGAGTGGTTAAAACTTCAGCTTTACGCCAAGATGAGACCCAGTGCTATCGTCTCAGACTTATTAAAACGACTTAAAGACAAAGATTCTCAGGTTCGCCAACATGCCGTTCTTGCGTTAGGCGCGTTGAAATCTGAAGAGGCGATCGATGGATTGCTGATTGCGATGCAAGACCTTTATGCGGATGTGCGCCGCAGTGCTGCCAAAATTCTGATGCAGCTTCGTTCAGAATACTCGCTCCCTAAATTGAGGAAGCTGCGCCAACATCCTCAATCTTTTGTGCAGCGCAGTGTGGAAGATGTTTTGCAAGCCATTGGGGAAACTGACCAGAACTTAGTTGACCATGCCAAAAGCGAAAGTGAGTTGTCAGAAACTCAGAATCCTACTCAATTAAAAATGAACACAGAGGATTCTGACCCTGAGGTGCGTTGGAGTTCCGCAGAGGTATTAGGCAAGCTGAACTCCTCAGAAGCAATTCCAGGGTTACTCAAACTCCTGGAAGATTCTGACCCTGAGGTGCGTTGGAGGTCCGCAGAGGGATTAATCAAGCTGAACTCCTCAGAAGCAATTCCAGGGTTACTCAAACTCCTGGAAGATTCTGACCCTGGTGTGCGCCGGAGTTCCGCAGAGGTATTAGGCAAGCTGAACTCCTCAGAAGCAATTCCAGGGTTACTCAAACTTCTGGAAGATTCTCACCCTGGTGTGCGCCGGAGCTCTGCAGAGGCATTAATCAAGCTGGGTTCTTCAGAAGCAATTCCAGGGTTACTCAAACTCCTGGAAGATTCTCACCCTAGTGTGCGCCGGAGGTCCGCAGAGGCATTAGGCAAGCTGAACTCCTCAGAAGCAATTCCAGGGTTACTCAAACTTCTGGAAGATTCTCACCCTGGTGTGCGCCGGAGCTCTGCAGAGGCATTAGGCAAGCTGGGTTCTTCAGAAGCAATTCCAGGGTTACTCAAACTCCTGGAAGATTCTGACCCTGAGGTGCGTTGGAGGTCCGCAGAGGCATTAGGCAAGCTGGGTTCTTCAGAAGCAATTCCAGGGTTACTCAAACTTCTGGAAGATTCTGACCCTGAGGTGCGTTGGAGGTCCGCAGAGGCATTAATCAAGCTGGGTTCTTCAGAAGCAATTCCAGGGTTACTCAAACTCCTGGAAGATTCTGACCCTGAGGTGCGTTGGAGGTCCGCAGAGGCATTAATCAAGCTGGGTTCTTCAGAAGCAATTCCAGGGTTACTCAAACTTCTGGAAGATTCTCACCCTGAGGTGGGTTGGAGGTCCGTAGAGGCATTAATCAAGCTGGGTTCTTCAGAAGCAATTCCAGGGTTACTCAAACTTCTGGAAGATTCTCACCCTGAGGTGCGTTGGAGGTCCACAGAGGTATTAATCAAGCTGAACTCCTCAGAAGCAATTCCAGGGTTACTCAAACTTCTGGAAGATTCTGACCCTAAGGTGCGTTGGAGGTCCGCAGAGGCATTAATCAAGCTGGGTTCTTCAGAAGCAATTCCAGGGTTACTCAAACTTCTGGAAGATTCTGACCCTGAGGTGCGTTGGAGGTCCGCAGAGGCATTAATCAAGCTGGGTTCTTCAGAAGCAATTCCAGGGTTACTCAAACTTCTGGAAGATTCTGACCCTAAGGTGCGCCGGAGGTCCGCAGAGGCATTAATCAAACTGGGTTCTTCAGAAGCAATTCCAGGGTTACTCAAACTTCTGGAAGATTCTCACCCTGAGGTGCGTTGGAGGTCCGCAGAGGCATTAGGCAAGCTGGGTTCTTCAGAAGCAATTCCAGGGTTACTCAAACTTCTGGAAGATTCTGACCCTGAGGTGCGTTGGAGGTCCGCAGAGGCATTAGGCAGCATTGTAGAAAAATCTAAAGATCGAATCGTTCCATCTCTTCCACAACTCTTAACCTTAGTTCCCACAGAGTCAGGTACAACGGCTCATGGCATTATTCTTGCTATTCAATCTAGCTGCAAGTTTTACAACTACACTCTCACTCAAATATCCCATTCCATGAAACTCTTTTTCTCCTACGCCCATAAAGATGAAGCGTTGCGCGACACCCTCGCTACCCACCTCGCGCTACTCAAACGCCAGGGCATCATTAGCACCTGGCACGATCGCGACATCTCTGCCGGAACTGAGTGGGCACAGGCGATTGACAGTAACCTCAACACCGCTGATATCATCTTGCTGCTGATCAGCGCCAACTTCCTGGCATCCGACTACTGCTATGACACTGAGATGCAACGGGCACTGGAGCGCCACCATTACGGTGACGCTCGCGTCATACCCATCTTGCTCAAACCCTGTGATTGGGAAAGTGCGCCCTTTGGCAAACTTCAAGCATTGCCTATTGCCCATGGTGCAGGTGCAAAACCTGTGACGCAATGGAGGAATGACGATGAGGCATTCACAGCGATCGCTCAGGGCATTCGTAAAGCTGCTGAAGAGATTAAAAAAACTAGAGTAGGGTAAACGAACCGAAGAAGAAATAGCCTCTGCTCAGAAAACCTGCATTGGGATGCAACGGAACACTGCCTTTACTGAGCAACGATAATTATCAGCGGTATCTTTGCCGAAAATGCCTCTTTTCGGCGAAGTTCATCGACAACTTGCACTTCTGTGCATTTTACGGAGAAGTACCCGCGTGGGTACTGCCAAAATATATGAGCATTTGCCACGCTTCTAACGGTCCCCTTTACCCTGCCTAACAATTCCTTGCAAGGCAGATTTAGGTGTAAAGAATCAGTTTCTCCAGCTTCTCCAAAATCAGGCTCGTGCCGAAGATATCGGAGACCGAGCATATGTAACCTAGACTCCTACAGGTGAGCATTGTATGGTATTCGACTCTTCTACATACATCAACTTTGTTTCAGAAGAAACAGCGGCTAGAGAGCGTTTATTTCTGCAATATATGGGTCGTCGAGACGACTTCGACATCATCATCGTTGGCTCCGGTATCGGCGGTGGCGTGCTGGCGGATAATTTAACCGAGCGCCTCGGATCACAAAAACGAATTCTCGTTCTAGAAGCTGGATCGTTTCTTTACCCCACGCACGTCTATAACTTTTGCCGTTTCCCGAATTTCAGACTTGCACAACACTATGGTTGTGATACGTTCTGGCAAGCTGGGAACAACACAACGCAAAATTACATTGGCGAGAAACCGCAGCTAAACTTTGGTGGTCGGTCAATCTTCTGGTCTGGGCTCATCCCGACCGTACAGGACTGGGAACTCGACTACTTTCCGCCAGCTGTTCGGCAAGCTCTGACAGGGGGGCTGCTGAAGCAGGCGGGGGAAACCATGAACGAGTCACGCTCGATGGGAGCGATCGCCAAGGCTATGGTTGAGCAGTTGAGACAGTCGCCGTTGGCTAATGACTTTCACATTCAGGAAACCCCCCGTGCCCTGCACCAGCCCTATTTGGAAGCGAACGGTACGCCGAGAGATCAGTTCTTCACAGAGCCGACCGGTGTATTCAACACAGCTGAACTGCTGGTAAACCAACTCGGACTTACACCAGGAGTCAGCCAAGGAGATGGTCCAGGACTACACTTGCTCGTGAATCATTTTGTCGAGGACGTGCAGAGGCAAGGTAGTCAATTTGAGCTCGTTGCCCGCAACACGCAAACTGGAGAGGGTAGGGCATTCAAGGCTGGCACAGTTATCCTCGCCGCTGGTTCGGTCGAAAGCCCAAAGCTCCTGCGCCGCTCTAGCTTATACCCATCGTTGCCGCAGACGGTACAGGACTTAGTTGGTCGCGGGTTGACAGACCATCCAACGACTACCGAAATCACCACGTTCGCGACAAGCATTGGCAACGTTGCCCTCAAGGCGGACGACCATGCCAAAATCGTCTTCTACTCCCGAGGTTTACGGGATGCGAACAACCAAATTCGCTATCCGTTCAACATCGAGATGAACATCAATCACGAGTACTGGCACCTGCGAGAGAACGACCCTGAAGAGGCTGGACCAAGACCAGGGGGTGACACAGCCCGAATTGACATCAAGTTTAGCTTTGGAAACTGTCTTGACGAGAACAATGAGGTGAAGCCTGCTCCACCATTCGGCTACGTTCCGGAGATTGTGTTCCGCAACCAAAGCTGGGCAGACTATCTGGCTGGCTCGCGGTTCCCGGCGTTTGCTGGGTGGCAAAAGAGTCCCCAGGATATCTGGAACGTACTGAACGAGGTGACGGGTCAGATTTTTGGGCAGTTTATGCTCAATGGTCAGACGGCACAGCCGGATGGACAGTATGGACAGGGAGGCAAGGGGTTCGGTTGGGGTACAGTGCACCATGCGGCTGGCAGTTTGCGTATGCCTTACCGTCCAGCGCTTGATGCCCCATTCGCTACAAACTCAGTGGTGGATGAGGATCTTCGTGTCATTGGTACACAACAACTGTATGTCTGTGATATGTCTGTGATGCCCCTGAGTACTACAGCGAACCCAGTTCGTACTCTAGTCGCCCTAGCACTGCGGCTATCGCAACAGCTAAGTTGAGGCAATTGAAGCGAAGCTGCTATACGGGGCAATTAGGCGAGAAGCATTATGCAGTATGGGTTTCAGATTAGTTGTTTGGTGCTGATAAATTTCGATCTACCTAAAATTTGTCTTTATCAACCAACGAGTTTGCAATGTTTCAGGCTTTGCATTGCTCCTAATTGCCTCTCATTGCACGTTTGCTGCAATTAGTCCAGATTAAGCCTTGAAAATCGTAAAATTCCGCTTTAATCTTTTTTACATCAGGAGCTTCTGAAGAAAAAATTTACTGCCAGACATAAGCTAGGAGAAAGCTGAATGGAGACTCTAGGGTGCATCTACGCTTGGGCGATGTGGGAGGAACAGGAGGAACAGCTAGAAGTTCCCAGTATTCAAATCTCTTCAACTCCAGGTTTTGTAATTTTGGCTTTGATCTTAGCTCCTCTGATAAATTTACATCCTGCGATCGCATCAACACTGCTCACACAAGCAAATCAAAATCAAAGTGTCACTACTTCACAGAATGATCCCCAACCAGAAGTGGAGGGAGCGAATGGGACACAACCCTCTGAAACAGTTAATTCTGAGGAGATTTGCAAGGCAGCAATGAACTCTAGATATCTGAGAATAGGAAGTGTCGGAGAGGAAGTTCGTCTACTCCAGATTCAACTGAATAATTGGGGATTTCCTGTAAAAAAGGTGGATGGTATCTTTGGACCTGAAACTTGTGCCGCAGTTGTTCAGTTTCAAAATTTTCGTGGCTTAAACCCAGATGGCATTCTCGGTCCTAAAACGAGTCAGGCTTTATGGACTTCTCGAACGGACAATGTTCAGATGCTTCAAGCTCAATTAAACAACTGGGGATTTTCCGTCAAAAATGTTGATAATATCCTTGATGATGAGACTCGTACTGCACTCGTCCGATTTCAGGAGTATCGTGGCTTAGAGTCATCTGGCATTGTAGATCGTGAGACGAGCCAAGCTTTATGGACTCCTCGAACTGAAGCGATCGCTCAGCAACCCCCTGCTGTTACCAACACTTCTGAACAAGTCCTTGGTAGCCAAGATTCTGCTGAGGATACTTCTCAGAATTCGTCTGCTAACAATCTTGAGCAAAGCCTTCCTGCCGAGAATCCTACTGATCCATCAGTGGGGAGTGTTCATCGGGGTCAATCCACTCAAGTTCCTTCCACTGAGAATAGTTCACAGGAGTCGTCTGTTGCACAGCATACCTCTGCTGAAAGTTCTACACCGAATTCCTCTACTGAGAACCCTACAGAAAATCAGACTACTGAAAGTAACCCTCAAAATGGTTCTGTAATAGGCACTGTCCAAGATCCCTCTGATAACCAGAACCAACTCGCTCCCTCCCCTCAAGAGCCACCTATTGACGAAACTCAGGGTACTTCGCAAACAAACAATCAAAATGTAGCAAGCAAGGGAAATTGTGCTGCATTTATTAATGCTTTAGGAGACCGAGAGTCAGGAAAAGCCTTGGCAGAATTTGGAAATGAATCCTACAGAGCTGTAGCCGATAACACAGGTAATATTGGAAGATACCAGTTTGGTGAGGCTCTACTAAAAGACCTTGGATATTACTCAGTTGAACATCCTTACTTAAAAGAAAATGTCGGAGTAAGTGGAAAACTTAAAAACACTTGGAACGAAGACAGGAAAGACAAAGATGCTGATGGACAAGGGATTGCACACTGGACTGAACTAGCACAGAGTTATGGAATTAGCAGAGATGCTCAAGCTGGAAGAGAAGATTTTTTAAACAACAAGAATGGTATTCAGGACCAGGCAATCAAAAAAGCTTTCACATTAAACTGGTTTTATTTTGAGCACTATCTATCTCCAGGAAGTGAGGGTTACTCAGAAGAGTATGAAAAGTTTAAAGCAAAATATCTGGATAGCCTAAATCAAGGAGAGGAAGTAAGGATAGAGAATTTGAAAGTTACCAAATCAGGACTTTTAGCAGCTTTTCATCTAATTGGTGCACATGAGTCAAGAATGTTTCTGCTTGGTGAACGTCCTGTACCACCTCAAGATGAGAACGGGACTAGTATCGAAGAATATTTAAATGAATTTTCAGGGTATGACGTTCAAGGTTGTATGAGTCGTATCAAGAATGAAAATAAAGTTCTTCAGGAATGGCAATCACAACAAAGCGACCTAGTAGACTAGTTCATCTAATAAAGATGCTGCTACTGGCTTAGATTGACATCTCATTTATTGCAAAGGTTCCTATCACTCTCACTCGTTTTAGGATTGTTTCTTAAGTAGTCACTTACCCAGCTACAAGCATAGTCTAAAACATCCAGGCTCAGCTGGTCTTTGTTCCATAAAATAATGGTATTGTCATCACTTGCTGAGGCAATGGTTTCTCCGTCAAGGCTAAAGGCACTTTCCCGAACTCCTTGAGTATGTTTTGTCAAGGTTTTCAGCAGAGTGCCGTCTAGGCTCCAAAGTTTAACTGTATGATCCCACCCAGATGAAACAAGGGTTTTGCCATCAGGGCTAAAAACAACTCCCATAACCCAATGTTTATGACCAAAAAGAGTGTTTATCAATGTGCCATCGAGTTTCCAAAGATTGATAGTGTTATCTGCAGAAGCGGAAGCAATAGTTTTCCCATCAGGGCTAAAGGCAATCCCAAGCACAACACCATCATGACCTCTAAGGGTTGTGATCGGTGTACCATCTCGTCTCCAAAGCCGGACGGTGTTATCCAAACTTGCTGAGGCGAGTGTCTGCCCATCTGGACTGAAAGTGACTTCTCTAATGTGCCCTGTATGCCCTTTAAGGGTCCTAAGGAAAGTACCGTCTCGTTTCCAAAACCGGATGGTTTGGTCTTCGCTGGAGGATGCGATCATCTCTCCATCTGGGCTAAACGCAACACCCCAAACAGGTCCCTGATGTCCTCTTAAGGTTTTTATTAATTTGCCATCCAAGTCCCATAATTTAACAACATTCTCATTGTGTGCCGAGGCAATGATTTTGCCATCGGGGCTAAAGGTTATTCTAAGACCGCCACCGCTATTAAAGCTTCTCATTAGCTTGCCCTGCCGATCCCAGAGCTTAATCGTTCCATCTTCTGAACTGGAGGCAATGAATTGACTATCAGGGCTGAAGTCTACAGCAAGAACTTTTTGGCGATGCCCTGTCAAGAACTTAAACAACCCATTATCAATCCTCCAAAATCGAATGCTTGTGTCCTCACTGGCTGAGGCAATAGTCTTTCCATCGGAGCTAAAAACAGCTCTCCTAATGCCATCCTTATGCCCTATTAAAGTCGCAATCAATTTGCCCTCTCGACTCCAAACTCTAATCGTGCGATCGATACTAGCTGAAACAAGGGTTTGCCCATCCGGGCTAAAACTTACTGAGGAAATTCTCTCTTCATGAGCTTCCCAAGAGTTTAGCAATCTGCCATTCCGGCTCCAAACCTTTATAGTACGGTCCTGCCCAGCTGACGCGAGAGTTTGCCCATCGGAACTAAAGGATACTGACCAAATACTCCCATCATGCGCCTTCCAGGTTTTTAATAAAGTTCCATCCAGCTTCCAAAGTTTAATCGTTTCATCATCCCCGGCTGAGACAAGAGTTCGTCCATCCGGGTCAAAAATAACTGATTGAATTGTTCCGGTATGTCCCTCAAGTGTCTTCAGCAGTGTACCGTCCAGCCTCCACAACCTAACAGTTCGATCTTGTCCTGCTGACGCAACGGTTCGTCCATCTGGACTAAATGTAACAACCGTGGCGGGAGCTTGTTGTTCGATGGTTTTCAAACTTTGACCATCAACCGTTCTCCATAACCTGACCGTTTTATCCTCTCCAGCTGAGGCAATAGTTTGTCCATCTGGACTAAATGCGATCGACCAAATGGATCCTTGATGCCCTTCCAGGACTCGCTCCTCTTTACCCTCCCGATTCCAAAGTTTAATTTTGTCGTTTCCACTAGAAACAAGTGTTTGCCCATCTGGGCTAAATGCTACAGACCAGACAGCATTGCTATACCCTTGTAATCTGTTATATTCAACGACCTGATAAACTGCTTTTTCTAAATTTTCCTGGGTTCGTGTCTGCAAATCCGAGCTTACCCAAGTAACTTCCTGCAATTTTCGTCTCGCCCTAATTGCCTCTATTAAAGCATCTAACATTTGATTAGAAGATAAATAAGCGTCAGTAGTTGCGGTAATGGAGCTAATTTCATTGATTTGAGCTTGTCTTGCAGATTTGACTGCAACAATTGCTAGACTTGCAAAGCCTAGTCCAGCCATGATAGAGCCAATTAACGCCTGAATCAGAAAGCGTTTAAGCTTGGTTTCACTCTGTTTTCGCTTTTCTTCAGAGACTCGCAATTTTTCAACGAGTTCAGCACCCTGCTTTTGTCGAATAAACGAAACCAGGTAATCGTGAATCAGTTGATATCGATTTGCAGGAATTTCTGGGAGCAAAACAACTAATCCCGATCGAACAAAAATCTTGAGGATTAAATCCAACTTTTCAGCTTCTGACTCCAGTTCAGAGGTTAATCCTTTGAGATCAACCTCTAATTCTGGGCGAGTCTTGAGTGGACGGGTATTATTCTCATCGGTTAATAAATATAAAACGACCTGAGCAATCGTTTGATTTTCGGGACCACATTCTTTGACAACTTCTTCTAAATACCGTTCAACTAATGTTTCCTTAGAACCACTTCTTTGATACTGCTGCAGTGTAGTAATCTTTTCTGTCTGAATTTGTGCCCCAACAACTTGAAGCTCAATTGGGCGCACTTCGCCCTTATCTGTTGTTAAATCGTTTACAAGTTGATTAATCAGGGGTTGCTCTAAATGGAGGCGTGTCTGTTCGGTCAAGTTTTGAATAACGACTTTAGCCTCATCTTGCGAAAAATTACCTAAGTAGTAAAGAATATTTTTATCTAAAATGTTTTTATTAATAACCTCCATATTGACTAAGCGATTGCATTCCAACAGGTAGTGAACGTAGTCCTCCCGAAGAGAAAGCACAACTTTTACGTATGGAATTTCAAGGCATTTTTGCAAAAAGTCGTAAAACTCGAGACGTTGTTTGAATTCTGTGCATGTGAAGAAGAATTCTTCGAATTGGTCAAGAATTAACACTGTGACCAAGTTATATCCTGCATTCTTTTGTAATTGCTCAAGAATGCAGGATATTGAATCAAGGGGTGTTTCTACTTCAATGCTTTTGACCTCTTTAAGTCCTCCGGTCAAAGCCTGACCAACTGATTCAATCCAACTGCTATAAACTCTCAATAACAAAGGCAGAACATTACGGGTACTGATTTTGACTTGTTCTAATGCCAAAATTAAGCCTGCTTGTAAAAGCGAACTTTTACCTACCCCTGACTGCCCATAAATAACTGTCAGTTTGTGATCGTTACGGCTTATCCGCTCAACTAATCCCTCAATATTCTGCTGCCTACCAGAAATGACAATCTCCTGAGGAATTTCCCTTTGCGATCGCCCCAAGGATGAGACAGGGTTGGCAATTCGTCGTCTGGGACTGAGGCGATCAGCACCGATGAATGCAGAAAACCCATATTGTTGCTCAATAGAGCGCTTTCGTTGCTTGTTCTCAAAAGCATTCAGGTAATCACCTTGCTCAAAATACAGCGATCGTAGCTTCTCTAAAATCTGAATATAAAGTTCGGGATCATAATAATCCTTAGAAACTTTCATCGCAGTTTCTAGAGCTTCGATTGCGGCTTGTTTCCGATTCAGTGAGGAAATCGCCCGTGCTAGCGAAAACAAATACCAGCTTCGATGCCACCCTTGATGATAAGCTCTCACCTGAGACAAGTTATTTTTTTCGGGCAAGAACGACGTTGAATCAGTTAACGCAGCATGATCCAGGATTGAAATAGCTTGTTGTGCCGTTCGCTCAGCCTCATTCCAATCTGCTTTGGATAATGCCAATTCAGCCAACAAACCATAAGCTCTAGCCAGCCTAAAAGGCTCAGAATAGGTTCGGTGTAAGTCTAGAGCTTTTCTTGCGACAATTTCCAACTCTTCCCATTGATGTAAATCTTGCAGAGATACCCCTAATGCATTGATAAACTTGGCACATAAATCGTTTCGACCTGCTTGTTCAAACCTCTCAGTACATTGTTGAAAATAAGCCTTAGCTCGAATACGAGATTCCTCAGCCTCCGATCGACACTCTACAGCATAGGTACGCCACCACAGTCCTAGACTGTATAGGACACAACCCTGTCGTTCCAAGTTCTGTAGTTGCTGCCAAAGTTCTAAGCTACGCTCATAATGTTGTCGAGATTGCTCCATTGAGCTATCAGCATCTCTAGCGAGCAAAAACTCTAAACTAGCTTCTATTTCAGGTTCAAGTTCAACTCCACGCTTCTGCAATTCATAGCGGGTGAACTCTAGCTCTGCACGCAGTGGAGACTCAGTACCTAAATCCAATGCATTGGTGTCTAAAAAGATGCCTGCACCGACCTCCAGGATGATTTCGAAGGCTTTGTCAGAGGTGTGCTTAATAAAGCGCACCAGTTCTTCATTTGGTATCTCAAACTCAATTGGAACTGCTGCCCAACTATAAAAATCAGGTGCAACCCGAATTAACCTTTGTAGTACCGGATTAGTTACCCAAAGCACAAGTGGAAAGGAAAAATTCTTGCGGAACTCATCCCTCGTTTGATTAATGGAAACAAGCAATGCATCTAAGTCATACAGTGTTTCCAAACCAAAAGTAATCAATGCTGGCAATGACTCAGCCGCAGTTTCCTCTGGGCTAGCCACCTCAAAAGCGATGGCAGTAGGAGCAAGACTTATTTCTTCTAATTTGGCATGATACTGTTCCTGTAACTGCAATGTTAAAGTGTGCTGCAAGCTTCTATAGTTACACAGTGCCAGGATGAGGGAAAATTGCCCTTGAGAAAGCGTTAGCGACCTTGCTAGCATTCTCAAAGACTCATTGTTTTGGGCAGTTACACTATCAGATAGAGGCTTGGTCATACTTTCATTTGCCTTGCTTCTGCCAAAATTGGATTAATCCCAAACCATCCTCCTTCATCATCCTGGTACTCAAACACAAACATACTTCGCAGTAAAGTTTCGTACTCTTCTTCACCTTTGACTACTTGCTGATGAGACAGTTGATTGAGTAATTCCCATTCATTATCAGTTACTCCTCGTACAAGGGCATCCCGCTCTCTGCGAACCACATCCTCCAGACACTTTCGTGATAATGGTAAGTCTTCTTTCTGTAGACAGCTAAAAAGTAACACGAGTAAATTTCGCACATGCCCACCACTCGCTTGACACAAGCGATCTAGCGTTTCAGGCGAATCAAATATTTTAGAAACTAGTGCAAGTCTTTGATCTGGCTCAATATCAGGGAAAGCTCTTGCTAGAATCATCTGCCGCAACAGCATCATTCCCTGTTCACATTCCCTGCCATCACGCAATTGAACTCGTACCATAGGTAAAACCTTTGGATTGATACCAAAACGGTTTCTCAGTGCTCCCAGATCGTTTGAAAACATGATGACCAATGGAATTGTGTAAACCAAATGACATTTCAGGGACTTGAGCTGCTCACCTCGATCAATAAAAAGATACTCTGGCTGTGTGCGATTGCTAAGTTTAGGTGAATTGTCGATTCTATCTAAATTATCGACAATGACCACTAGCCCCTGTTTACCCATGCGTTTCAATTCTGCGATTGCAGGTTCCAGCAACTCCTTGTTGATATCATCCAACAGTGTATCTGTACGTGGTTCCAGATACTGCCTTAACACCGATCGCAGCTCAGGACTGTTCTTGGTCTTAGCAGTAATTTTGCCAATACCAAAACCAATAGAAAACTCTCCTTCTGTGTTCGCCTTGATACTCCCAACTCCGGGCATAGATGCTTCAGCAGTCACATCAATTTCTGTTTGTAGAACCTTGGCTGCTCCCTGTAGCAAAGCCTTGAAACCCCGGGGCTTCAAACTTATTTTTGCCTGCTCCAAACTTTCACTGACTTTGCGAGCGATAGCTAGTAATATATCTGTCACATCTACATCAGCCATTACTAGTGAATGGCTGGACTCACAATAGACGACATGAAAGCCTTGTTTTTCCAACTGGTTCTTCAACCGCAAAAGTTCGGTGGTTTTTCCGCAACCGATGTGCCCGGTAAAAAGTTGGCAAGTTGGTTCATCCGGTGAAATACGGGTAATAGTTCGCTCAAATTCCTCTACGGTCTTGCCACCTCGAGCCACAGAGAAGTCGATGTAGTACTTTCGATCTTCCTCGCTCTCTATTGCAAGTGTCTTACTGGGGTTAGCAGCTTGGTAAAATCTCCGCAAGTCTAGATGCATATAATTCCCTGTTTGTCCCTACTTTCGAAGTAAGTGTAGAGTATCTTAAACAGATTTTGTGTATAGCAGGGAAAAGAAAAGGTTAATCTATGTTCGGCGTAAGCCCTGCTTTGATATACCTAATTTAGTTGTTGTCCGTCACTTGTCGCTCAAGTAGGTTGTCGTGGTTCTCATATAGACATCTATAAGTATCTGCTTTAGGAGGAGCTCTTAATGAGGGGTAATTGAATTTTTAATCTGCTTCACCATGTCTTGCTCTAAAACAATGCCGAAAATGACACTAACTCGGCAATGTTTGATTCAATGCCCATATCCAAAGTGTCCATCAGACAAAGAATTCAGGCTTTACGACTTGCAGTACCCAATGGTCATTTTCGGCAAAGTTAAGCTGTTCAGACGTGGAAGAGGCGATCGCTCTTCTAGTTCTGCTCATGCCTACCCATAAAAACGGGTAGCTTCCCGACTATCCCAAAACAAGAGGAAACAAGATGATACAGCTATATCAAAACCGCCGACCACGCTTTATAAGGTCGGTCTATAGGGAAACAGGGCCCTGACCACTAGGTTAGGGCTTATTGTTTTAGTTAGGGTTAAATGGCAAATGCATTAAGTCAACGAATACAGCAAGACTTAAATACTATCAGTAGTCCCGAAAGTTTTTGTGAGATGGAAGATACCGTTTTATTAGCCAGTCTACTTTTCAACCGGGTCATGTACTACTGGCCGTCCTCATGGCTTGACATTCACCGGTGGTATGGCTTGACCGAATTTCAAAGAGTGGCTCAGATAGAGTTAGATGGACCAATCGCAATGGAAGAAATTCATTAAGCCGCACGACATCTAGCCGGTTTTGGTGTCATTAACTATCCTCATGAGTAAATGACTATTGCAGTCATTTACTCCTAGAAGTAGTCCTTACGAGGTGTTGAAGAATGCCCATTGAGCGGATTAGTATTCACCAGAACTGACCTGCCATAGCCGATAGAGCAACAGAGGCAGCTCAGATTGGGTCAGATGTGCCCAGCGCTTACCTTGGAAGTTATCGGCAATAAACTGCTGCACCTGGGCAACAGTCCAGCCTAGATACTTGATTTGATGCCTAATTCCGACTGTCACGTCACTCACACGGCTCTCGAAAGCAGACTCAATTTGGGAGGAGTCGCTTTGCGCTGTTCGAGGAGGGGAAACGTTTGGAGAGACGGTGGTTTCGCTCAGGAGTGATTCTGCCTGTGGAAAACTCTCATCCCCCCTCCCTAGACCCTCCCCTTTCCGATCCAAGTGAAGTTTTGAGGAAAGTTGGTCAGACGCTAGTGCTCCACCCTTCATATAGGGGATAGTGTGTAATTCCTTTGCAGGAGCGGCTTTTGGGGCTTGAGTAGAGGTTTCAGAGGGGGGAGGCAAAGTTGTTGAAGCTGGCTCAGTGGGGGTAATTACATGCTCTTGAGGTTGCCATAGCTCTTTGTACTTCTGGAGGGTGGTGAAGCTGCACTTCGCTAGCTGGGCGATCGCTTTCATGCGGGCAGTCATGCCGTCGGGGAGTTCGCTTCTTGCTTCCAGTTCTGAGAGGGCGGCTTTGATCCTGCTTTGTGCGTCTTCTGCTCGCTGGCGGTTGAAGCAGACGATGTTGTTGCCCGCTTGAGACGCTTGCCCTCGTTTTGGGGTGGTGCCGAGTGCCCAGTAGTAGTTTTCGGCGGCGCTTGCCCATTCTTCAGCTCGTTTGCCGATTTCATGCTGGTGTCGGCACCATTGGCTGTAGCCAGGACAGTGAGTAGCTATCTCCTCGACGTAGTGAACCAGCGCTTCTTCGCTTAGGCTTTCAAACACAACCCCGTAGCAGGCGATCGCTTTTAGCAGCTGATTGGTCTGTCCGTAGGCGGTCCAGCCTTGCTCCATTTCGCTTTGCAGGTCTTGTTTCCAAGAGTCAATTTTGTTGGAGCGGGAGGCTCGACGGGTGCGATGCGCTTTGCGGGCGCGGGTGAGTGCTTTTCCCAGTTCCTCCATGTCCTGTCCGGCAGCAGCGGTGTCCCAGGATTGAAAGAATTGCTCCAGGTTCCCTCGGATGGGCTGGAGGTCGTCATTCAGGAGGGCTGAACCGGAACCGGGCTGAAGGGGCAGCCGATGCGCGTTGTATTCGACTGTCTTTCCGGCTTTGCCGTAGCTTTTGACGTTGGGGAAGACTTCTAATTGTCCGGGGTGGAGGAAGAGTTCTTGGGTTGAGAGGCAATGCTTGATTGCGACCGCCAAATCAAAGGTGGGAACGGATGCAGGCAAGGGGATGTAGAGGTGTAAGCCACCACTCCAACTAGAGCGAATTGGAATAGTGCGATAGATGCCGATGGTTTCTAGGGCGGCTCGGATGGTGGATAGGATGCCGGGGGTCTGGTTCGGGTGGTACTGCCCATTCTTGTCCAGGTCAATCAGGGCGTAGGAGGTAGTGTGACTAAAGCGAACGCCGACGAGCTGGGCTGCGTCTTGCCACAGGGTAAAGAGGGTGCGGGGACGCAGCGGGTAGCGGGTTAGGGTTTGCCAGGCTGCTTTTTCGGTTGCGTCGATTGGGCTATCGGCGACGATAGGCTGCCAGCGGTAGGGGAAAGTTTCGCAGAGGCGTTTGCCTGAGGGGTCGGCTGGAAGGGGTTCGGGAAGGGTGTGTTTAGCAGGTTTATGAGCTGCTGTTTTACTTGGGCTTTGCCTTGATTTGGAGGTTTGAGACGGAGGGGAAGTCAGCATGAGGTTTCCTATCCCTGAGGGTGTGCAGGGACGGAGAGCACTGTACTGACCGGTCGAGTTAGCGAAAAAGGGGCTAATTCGATGGAAAATTTTTAGGCATACAAAAGCTCTCAGTCCCGAATTTGCAAGGGATAGAGAGCCATGCCCGTTCACTACTTCGGTGTTGAAAGATGTTCGCTGAATCTTTCAGCATCTTTCAGCATCTTGTCGATTTGACAGAATCACCGTAATATAGACGCATGACAAAGTGGAAGACCTAACGACTGCCGCCAAGCAATTCAAGTTAGGGTCCCCTCTATCCCGGAACGATCAATTAAACTAGCCTTCAAGACCCCTTCTGTTTCCCGCAGTTGGGGTTTTTGGCTTCTAGGGTTGCCTAGAACATGACGCTTACCTCTCCTATTGCAGAACTCAAACGCTTTAACCGCACCCTGTACCTCCAGCGATTGATCTAGCGGTTTGCGAGTAGTTTACCTGATCTAATCGGCGATCGCTCGATTATTCGATGCAAAGCTAGAAAATTGAGCTTGGGCTAGCTCATCCTTAGTTTGAAGCGGGCAATCGCCCGTTTACAAAACAGCAAAACCAACTAGGCAAAAGAACCTTCCAGAAGTGAATAGGGGAGAAGATTTCCATGAGATTTTTGGCTGCCAGAGCTATTATTGAGGCAGTAAAATCCCGAAACCAGCACACGCTAGGAAACGTATCGAAATCAGGTTGAGATAGAGAACTGGAAGCTCATCCCAAACCAGCAAAGCAAACAGGCGATCGCCATGATTCAAGCAGTACCGAGGCTTTTAAGCTTTGAAGAATTTATCGACTTTGATGACGGGACAGAGCTGAATGAATACGAACTGGTTGATGGGAGGCTGGTGCTAATGCCAGAACCCGATGATTGGCACGAAGCGATCGCTGCCTTCTTGGACTTCATGTTTCAGTTAAGCGCTCGCGATGCTGGGTTACTTCTGACAACCCGGAAGCGAACAGCGCTGTATTTGCAGGAGGCATATGGACGTAGACCTGATGTCGCCGTCATAGACAAGCCCAAGTCTTATATGGGCAAAAGAGGTATTTACACTAAGCCCCACATGATTGTCGAGATTGCATCAAGCAATTGGAGTACAGATCTAGTTGAGAAACTAGAGGAATATGAAAAGCTAGGCGTGACTGAATATTGGATCGTTGAACACTACCGGGGACAAATTTCTGCTCGGTGGAGTCAGAGGGAAAAGCGTCCCAAGGTGATCGTTCTGTCCTTGGAGAACGGTGAGTACAGACGGGGGGAGTTTATCGGAGATGAAGTTGTCCCCTGTCTCACGTTTCCAGCCTTAAAGCTGACGGTTAAACAAATCCTAGAAGCTAATTGACCAGCTTCGTCAGGTCAGTGATGGAGAACACTCTTCCGGCTTGATCTACTAGTCGAGACTCTCAGATAGCTTTAAGTCTAGATATCTAGATATCTAGACTTAAAGCTATCTACAAACCTAGAAATCTCACTATCTAGAAACCTTTTCACATAACCTGTATCCTTACGGTATCGAAATTAAAAGTTCAACTATGCGAACTTGCTCATGTATTTCCCTCTCAGGTGGGCAGGGAAAAACGACCACTATTTTTTTCACCTCGCTTCTGCTGGCGCAACAGGGCAAACGAGTACTGGCGATCGACTCTGACCCACAGGCTAATCTCACCTTCTACCTCGGTCATGAAGTGCAGCCTAATCAGCCGAGCCTTTTAGAAGTACTGACTGGGCAAGTCAGTACTGAGGATGGAATCTATGAGACGGGTTACGAAAATTTGTTTCTTATTCCTGCCGATCGCGGCTTGTTCAAGGTTTCAGACTACCTGAGCAGCAGTGGCACTGGAGCGTTCATCCTTAAATTGCGGCTTAAAGCAATTGCCAATCTGTTTGACTACGTTCTGATTGATGTTCAGCCTTCTCGTTCTCAACTCTGCCTGACTGCAGTTGGAGCTTCAGATTGTGTTCTCATTCCTGTGGAAGCCAATGTCAAAGGAATGAACAGTTTGATTGATACTCTGGACTTTCTTCAGGAGCAGTCAAATTTGATGGCATTTACCGGAAAAATCTTAGGGGTGGTTCCATTTCGCGATCGCTGGGTTGGAAATACCCAGACTTTAGAAGGTCGGCAGAACATTGAGGCAATGAAGGAATTTCTTGGAGACATCCCCATCCTTGCCTCGATTCGCGAGTCCGAAAAATTTAAAGGTGCCATCCGACAAGGAAAGCTGCTCTCAGAGATGGGGCAGACAGATTTACAGTACCCATTTGAACAGATCGTTGAGGCGTTGGGATATGAATGATGCTTTAGAGCGGCTCAAGAAACGCAGTCGTCCAACTGTCCCCAGTCGAGATGCATCTTTAACACCTTCTCAAGCATCTGAAAGTCTAGATATCTCGACATCTAGAAACCAAGACATCCAGAGTTCGGCACCTCAAGATATCGTGGAACCTCGGAGTCAAGAGTTTGAGACTCTAGACTCTCAGCAGTCGCTAAAGACTAAGCAAACGACTCTGAGATTGGAGCAGGGAATGAGCGATCGCCTGCAAGACCTGTGTAGGGAAAACGGCATCTGTCGGGAAGTTCTGCTTGAGGCAATGTTTGAGTACAGCGAAGCAAACTCTGATGTTTTGCAGCAGATATTGGCTGAGGCGAAAAGCAAGAATGAACGACGGCAACAAATTGCAAATCTCAAACGCGCTAAGTCCATGATGGAGCGGTTTGGGCAACCAGGGTAGGAGCGATCGCTTCTGTAGCTCTTATCGTCCGTAGAACACAACCACTAAGATAGTTCACTGCTGCAACCATCCTAATTTATGGCTGATTTGTTTAATGCGGGGAGTGATTATGACCAATTCCTGCGGAATCTGAAGGAGCGGATTCGGACTGCTCAAGTGCGGGCGGCTCTGGCGGTCAATCGGGAGTTGGTGTCCCTCTACTGGCAGATTGGACAGGAGATTTTAGCTCGCCAGCAGCAGCAAGGATGGGGAGCCAAGGTAATTGAGCGGCTGGCGAAAGATCTGCGGAAAGAGTTTCCAGAGATGAAGGGCTTTTCTCCTCGCAACTTGAAGTATATGAGGGCTTTTGCAGAGGCTTACCCGGATGAGCAAATGGTGCAGCAAGCTGCTGCACAAATTCCCTGGTTTCACAATTGCGTGTTGCTGGACAAGGTAAAAGACCCTGAAGAACGTCTGTGGTACATCCAAAAGACGCTGGAATACGGCTGGAGCCGCAATGTGCTGGTGCTTCAGGTTGAGAGTGGTCTTTATCAGCGGCAGGGAGGAGCAATCACTAACTTTGAGCAGGTGTTGCCTCCAGCTCAGTCTGACCTGGTGCAGCAGATTATTAAAGACCCTTACCATTTTGACTTTTTAGGCTTGGGGGAGGAGCGATCGGAGCGAATCCTGGAGCGGGGACTTATTGACCACATTCGCGATTTTTTGATGGAGTTGGGCGTTGGCTTTGCTTTTTTGGGGAGCCAGTATCCGATTGAGGTGAGTGGCAAGGAATATCGATTGGACTTGCTGTTTTATCACGTTAAGCTGCACTGCTATGTGGTGATTGACCTGAAGATGGGGGAGTTTGAGCCGGAGTTTTCGGGCAAGATGAATTTCTACGTCGCGGCGGTGGATAACCTGTTGCGATCGCCCAAGGATGAACCCACGATTGGGATTGTCTTATGTAAGTCGAAGGATAAGACAACGGTGGAATATGCGCTCCAGGGCATTCAGAAGCCGATTGGCGTGGCAACGTTTCAACTCGAAAGGGAACTTCCTGACCCACTCAAAGGAATTTTGCCAACAGCAGAACAGTTAGAGGTTGAGCTGAATGCAGCTGTGGTAGAGGTTCAACTGGAGACAGAGGAGAGCGCGGATTGATTCGCTTCCTTCTTCTGGATTCCCCATCCTCAAACAGGTTGTAACTGATTCAACGAGAAAAACGGATAATGCAGTTGTGAAAATACTAAGGAAGTTTGGCACTGCTCAAGGACGCAGTGGATTTTGCAAAAATTTGAACATGCCTTGAAGCGTTTAAACTGTTATTTTGTTTCTCCATCAAGCAACGCCAAATAATTCTGAAAATCACACTGGCAAGCGATACTGTAAGTCAAATCCTCGTTTAGTTAACGATATTCCTAAGGAGTAACTTATAGCTATAAAGCTAGAGCTACCAAGCTTTATGTTAATTTTCAATGCCTCAAAAATTTTAAATTTAACGAGTTTTGAGACAAAAGCCTCTAGTCGAATGAGCTACCGAATTTATCCAATATTCTCTGCTGTTCCTATCTCTTTGGGTAAAATTGCTTGGCTGTTCTACAAGTTCTCCTCAAATCCATTCGTCAACAACGTCAGCAACGGAGTTTAACTCCGTTGCTAAAACTACGCCATAAATAAACGATCCAAATTGAAATTATGACCGCTGCCGCGGCTCACTCGCCGGTAACAATCACAACTTTGTCTTTAATCATCTGATTCCTCTTTTTGTTGAGTCACTACTGAGTTCCGCAAGAGCGGATTTGCCAATAAGCAGAGGCTTTACCTCGGTTATTGGGATTTAAGGGATGCCATATCAATCACGAAGCGGTACTTCACATCAGATTTGAGCAGGCGATCGTAGGCTTCGTTGACCTTTTGGATAGAGATGACTTCGACGTCCGCAGTGATGTTGTGCTTGCCGCAAAAGTCAAGCATCTCCTGGGTTTCGGGGATGCCGCCAATGTTAGAGCCGGAGAGACTACGACGACCCATGATCAGACTGAATGCTGCAACATCCAGGGGTTTCTCCGGTGCGCCGACCAAAGTAATGTTGCCGTCGGGGCAGAGCAGGTTGAGATAGGCGTTGATATCGTGGTTAGCAGAAACAGTATCGAGAATGAAATCGAAGCTGCCAGCGTGCCTCTGCATTTCGTCGGCATTGCGAGAAACCACCACTTCATCCGCACCAAGGCGGAGCGCGTCTTCTGTCTTTTCAGGCGAGGTGGTGAAAACAACAACATGGGCTCCGAACGCATGAGCGAATTTCACGCCCATGTGACCCAAACCACCAAGACCGACCACGCCAACCTTCTTGCCTTCGGTAACACCCCAGTGGCGCAGGGGGGAATAGGTTGTAATTCCGGCACAGAGAAGCGGTGCAACCCCAGCAAGCTCAAGGTTGTCTGGGACTCGCAGAACGAAGCGCTCATCAGCGACGATGCTATCAGAGTAGCCACCGTAGGTAACTGGAGCGGTCTTGTATTGGTCTGGGGAGTTATAGGTGTAGATCACATTCTGGCAAAACTGCTCAAAGCCAGCTTTGCAACGGGGGCAGGTATGGTCTGAGTCAACCATGCAGCCGATCGCAGCCAGATCGCCAGGCTTGTATTTAGTTACTGCTGAGCCAACCTGAGTCACACGACCGACGATCTCGTGACCAGGGACGATCGGGTAGACCGTGCCGCCCCACTCATCCCGCACTGAATGGAGGTCGGAGTGGCAGATGCCGCAGAAGAGGATTTCGATCTGTACATCCTGTTCAGTTGGAGCGCGCCGTGCGATCGTGTCGGAAGCAAGCGGTGATGTTGCACTGGCTGCGGAATAAGCTTTCGTTTTATACATGGTTCATTCTTCCTAAATTACTACTTCAACCTGGTACTGTTCGTCATTGGCGCATTCTATCCACTTAATCATTTTCCAAGGTTGAGTTGTTTCACACCAAGCTTCGCGATTGATGCCAACCGTTACTGCACCGTTTGGCCGCCGTCGATAACCATGGCGTGTCCAACTATGAAGGCAGCCGCGTCCGAGCACAGCCAGAGGACTGCCGCAGCGATCTCCTCAGGCTTGCCCATTCGTCCAACTGGCTCCTCTGAAATTACTTGTTCGCGTCCTTTAGGAGTGCCGCCGGTGAAGCGATCCATCATTGGAGTGTCGATGTAACCAGGGGCAACAGCGTTGACACGGATGTTCTGCGAGGCGTAGTCAAGAGCCGCCGACTTGGTGAGTCCGATCACGCCGTGTTTTGCGGCGGTGTATGCGGCTCCGCCCTTAATGCCGATGACACCAGCGCCAGAAGAGGTGTTCACGATCGCCCCACCTCCTTGCTTGAGCATCAGTGGGATTTCGTGCTTCAGGCACAGAAAAACGCCGCGCAGGTTGATGTTGACGATCCGATCCCACTCCTCCGCTTCAATTTCCGCTGTTGCTGCACTCTTCTGCTCCACACCAGCGTTATTAAAAGCAAAGTCCAATCGCCCGAAGGTCTCGATCGCCTTGTCTAGAGCGGTCTTCACGTCTTCGGCTTGCGTTACGTCGCACTTGACGGCGATTGCCTTCGGCAATAGCGAAGCTCCCGCCCGCCCACCAAGTTCCTCAATCATGCGGACCGTTTCCTGATTGCCCTGTTCTGAGATGTCAGCGACTACCACGTTAGCGCCCTCACGGGCAAACGCCAGCGCTGTAGCTCGACCAATGCCGTTTGCAGCTCCAGTGACAAAAGCCACTTTGCCTGTGAAGTTTCCATTTGAGTTGGGTAGCATAGTTTCTCCTGCGAGTTGCTCGTTTATCGACTGAGATGTTGATTGAAAAAGGATGTGAGCTTGTCAAAGGGGATCAAGTTCACCCGGTCGTACAAATCGACGTGTCCCGCATTTGGAACCCGGACGATCTCCTTCGGCTCAACCGCGCGGTTGTAGGCATCCTCGCTGAACTCCCGGGAGTGGGCTTCGGTGCCGGTGACAAAGAGCAGCGGACGATTGATCTCCTCGATCCGTTCAAGCGGGTAATAGTTCATGAACCGCACGACGCTAGTCAGCGTCGGCTTCGTCGTCCGCTCCAGAGACGAACCTTCCGGTGTAAACTCACCCCGGGGAGTCCGGTAGAAGTCGAAGAACTCGCGCTGGACAGGGTCGGTGCTCGCCGTCAATTCGTTCGTCGTTCCACCCACGTAGGTGGTCTCGCCGCCCGTGAACTCCACGTAACGCTGCTCCGCCGCCGCCGCGATCATCTGCTGCCTTTGCTCGGCGGTCACTGAATTCCTGAGTCCGTTGCGAGCCGCCGCGCCCATATCGTACATACTCACCGTCGCGACGGCCTTGATGCGGGGGTCGATATTGGCGGCGCTGATGACGAAGCTGCCGCTGCCGCAGATTCCGAGTCCGCCAATCTGCTCCCGATCGACGAAGGGCTGGGTGCCCAGGAAGTCTACCGCTGCACTGAAGTCCTCGGCATAAATCTCTGGCGCGACGAGGTTTCGCGGAGTCCCCTCGCTCTCGCCCCAGAACGACAGGTCGATGGCTAAGGTGACAAATCCTTGTTCAGCCATTTTTTGGGCATACAGATTTGAGCTTTGTTCTTTGACTGCGCCCATTGGGTGCCCGACAATGATTGCCGGATGATTGGTGTTTTGATCCAAGTCTTTGGGAATGAAGAGATTTCCAACAACCTGCATGTCGTATTGGTTTCTGAACGTCACCCTCTGCATCGTCACCTGGTCACTTCTGTAGAAGTTGTCCGCCCCCTCGACCACAGCAGACTGCTGCACGGGTGCTTGGGCGCTCTTACGCGAGACGGGTGTTTTGTCGAGTGCAAATGCCGTCGTTGCGCCAATTGCACTCATCAGAAGGGTTGGGATTAGAACGCGGTGTTTCATTGAGTTCTTCATAGATGTGGGTTTATCTAAGGGTTAGCTTCAGTTCGACTCGTTACGCCCTGAATTGACGCTCTTATTGGTTTACATTTGGTGCTTGGTATTGCTCGTCACTGACCTGTTCCATCCAGTCCACAGGGCTGCCGTTGAGCGCCTCCTGAATGGCGGTGTGAGTCATGGCTGTAGTTGCTGTAGCACCGTGCCAGTGCTTCACTCCTGGCGGAATTTGCACTACATCACCGGGTCTAATCTCCTGAATTTGACCGCCCCACTGTTGAACCCAACCAACTCCAGCCGTCACAATCAGGGTTTGCCCCAGAGGGTGGGTATGCCATGCAGTGCGGGCACCCGGCTCGAAAGCGACACTTGCGCCAGATACGCATGACGGATCGTGGGCCGCAAAAAGAGGATTGATACGGACAGACCCCGTGAAATAGTCGGCTGATCCTTCAGTGGCAGGTTGCGAACCACTCCGAGTGATCTCTACGGTCTGCGGGCGATCGCTAGATGAGACTTGTGTATGCCCTACCTGCGCAAATCCCAAAGTCAATAAGGAAAATGCCAAAACAGGCAACGTGAGCCGTTTCATTTCTGTTCCTCCAATTTGTGCTTTGTCATGCGAAGCTTTCCCACAGCGACGGTTGCCTGCTGTGGATTTGACGATGCTTCTCATGCAATCGTGAGAAGCGCTTGACCAAACAAACCTGAGTGTTCTCTTGAAGAGAAATCCAGACGCTTACAAGCAACCAGAATCACGTTTCATTGCTTTAACCCCATTCTAGGAAGCCTGAAAGGCAAGCAATAGGATGATTGTCTAGGATGGTTGTACAATCCTGCAAACTTGCACTAGCTTCAATTCAAGTCACGCTAGATTCTTATACAGGACTGGTTCATAGTGTCTCTATCCCTGCCTTTGCTTAATTTTTCCTGTCGTGATTCTTCTACAGATGTATAACCTGACAAATCAGCAAAAAGACCTTGTCCGATGGCTCGTTCAAAAGATTCAGGAAGGAAAATTGAATGAGGAATTCGGAGTTATGTGGGTTTCCAGCTTAGGTTCACTACCGCCTAAAGCTTTAATGCGTGATTTTAGAGAAACTGACGAAGAGTTATCTGGAATTTCAATTACTCAAGGCGCATTAAATGTTCTGGCAGAAAATAAACTTATCCATTGCGATATCGTTTACAAAATAGATAAGTCAGGAAAACAGAATGAGACTGCACGTAGATGTACTGTAATGGGCAAAGCCTACGAGGCTGTAGATGCGGACTTTAACGCCCCCGACACATCTTTCATCACTCACTTAACTCCTCTAGCAGATATCAGTAACTTTGATGAGCAATTAAAAAAGCGGTGTTTACCAATTTTAGGTGCAGGAAGCTCAGATTCCATGCTGTGGGATTCCGCTGTAAGGACAGCAGGAGTCATTCTGGAAGAGCGATTGCGCGATGTCGGTTCCATCTCTAATCCAAATTGCACTGGCTCTGCCCTAGTGAACAACGTATTTAGTGACAAAGGAACGTTAGCCTCAAAGTTCACAGTTGCTTCAGAACGACAGGGCTACCGAGATTTATATGCTGGCATCGTTGGGACTTTTCGTAACCCGTCTGCTCATCGCTTAATTGATCCATCTCCAGAAGAGGGAGGAGCTTTTATAGTGTTCGTTAACCTACTACTCAGCAAACTTGAAGCACTCAAATGAAATTTGATATGTGTGGTTTCCTGTCAATGTTTTACAATTCAAACCTCTGTTTCCAATATGTATTTAACCAAGAATCCACAGGCAAAGCGTGAGGCAGCACGATCGCAAGCCAACCGAGAGGAGCTAACGGAGCGAATTGCTCAAGCGATTCGTCAAGATGGAGCGACCCTTGCGGTACCTGCGAAGCAGCACGAACTGCTGAAAGGATTGCACTTCTATCGCAACTCCTCTCCTTCAGAATGCATCCATAGTGTCTCTATTCCTTCCTTTTGTGTCATTGCTCAGGGCAGTAAAGAAGTGCTGCTGGGCAGCGATCGCTATCAGTACGACCCAATGAATTATTTGCTGGGAACGGTCGAACTGCCGATAGCCAGTCGAATTCTAGAAGCAACTCAGGAAAAACCGTACCTGGGTCTTCGCCTCGATCTCGACCCTACCTTCGTTGGCTCAGTCATGGTTGAGGCTGGTTATCCCTCAGTCCAAAGAGGTACCAGTGTCAAAGCGATCGATGTGAGTCCATTGAATGCAGACCTGCTGGATGCAGTGGTGCGGCTTGTCAGGTTAATCGATTCCCCGAATGAAGCTCATGTTCTCGCACCCCTGATCAAGCGGGAAATCATTTACCGACTCCTGATGGGAGAGCAAGGAAATCGGCTGCGTCAGATTGCTGTTCTGGGTGGATACACTCACCACATCGCCAGAGCCGTTGATCGTCTTCGGAAAGACTTTAACCAGCCGCTTCGAATTGAAAACGTTGCACGTGAGCTTGGCATGAGTGTCTCGGGTTTTCACCATCACTTCAAGTTAGTCACCGCCATGAGTCCGTTGCAGTTCCAGAAGCAACTGCGTCTCCAAGAAGCTCGCCGTTTGATGCTGGGGCAAAATCTGGACGCGACCACGGCTGCGCACCAAGTGGGATATGACGATCCTTCACACTTCAACCGGGAGTACAAGCGGCACTTTGGGGCACCACCCATGCGTGATGTAGAGCAGTTGCGCGAAGCTGTGAGGGAGACTGCTAGTTCAGTATGACTTTCTTCGGGATGACAAGTTGCTCAAGCTTCGGCAGCTATTCTCCTTGAGTTGTACCTTTACGGTCGCAGAACTACTGCCACCCAAAGTTCGCTAAAAAAGTTCTTTAGAGCACATGAGATGTGCCAATTGAAAGTGTAAATTAAACGACTCGATACTGTTGGCGAACCCTGACTGGGATCACATTGGTTATCCTAAAGAGCAATTTCCTTTGAGTCTTGAAAAGTGAATTGCGATGTCCCTAGCATTTGAGCCAATTCCTCCTG
>NZ_JACJOV010000093.1:0-1848 GCF_014695745.1 Leptolyngbya sp. FACHB-671
ACTGATACAGTGCTGTTCGTTGTTTCTCCCCCTCCCGGTTCAGGAAGTTGCGTGTCCATTGACCTGCCTGAACCTCAATTTCGACTTCGATTAACTCCTCTGGATTACCGTTAAGGTCATTCTGGTACTGCTCTTTGACGTTCACAATCCAGATCAGCGATCGCTCAACAATGGTCAGATCTAGGTAGCCCTCCTGCCACTGAATCTTTGCTCCCAAGGTTCCTAACACCCATGCCAGGTCTGCGATCGCCTTGAGTTTGTCAGCCTTCTTGAGCTTGTTGCCCTTATGAATCCCCAAGATTTTGATCAAATCACTTCCTAAAAGGGTGAATGTCTCCTTCCACGGTTCCTTCTGTTGGGCGGCGTAGGTTGCGAAAACGGCGTGGAGGCGAGCAGCGTGGATTCCATAAAGCCGGAGAATTTCAGGTTCAGCAAAGCTAGTAATGAAACCAGGTTGGTGTTTCTGTTTATTGAGGATATAGAACTCAACATGCCGCCCTTTGCCGAAGGAGCGGTGGAAGTAAAGGCGGTTCTCTTCGTATTCGTTCCAATCGGGATGCTTCAAGAAGGCTTGAGTTGCACTAATGACCGGTGCGCCGGTCGCCGTCATTTCAACCTGCTTGTGTGTGAACAGGGGAAGCTTGGTTTGAGTGTGCGTTCGCGCTCGGCTGGCTCGCTTCCTACCGCCTTTCGCTCGACTTGCAGAAATATCGCTGATCTCCAACTGAGAGTCAGGACTTGCGGCTTGTGAACGTTTAGGTTTGCTGCTAGCGGAAGGCATTGGGGCACCTAGTCAATACAACATCAAGTGGTCAGCAGGAGAAGCGGTGACAACATAGTCATCAATCTGGATTTCTGAATTTAGTAGAAGAGGAAATCCAACTGCCTCACGATTGTCCCGGAGGGGACTTTGGTGAATCTGGCTTGATCTTGCCCTGCTGCTCCGCATCGTCTACTGCTTTTTGCAGGACATAGCTAGCTTGCCCGGCGACTGATCGGTCTTCGGTTTCTGCCCACTCCTCCAGCTTTTTATAAGTAGAGTCCGGTAGCGAAATGGTAATTCGCTTGGTCATGGAATCAAGATTAAATTGGTCATCCATGAATACTACCCCTACATTAATTTAACAGTTTGTTAGATGCAGATCATCTGCTAATCTGATGCTATACTACATCAATCACTTTTGAAAATTGAGCGATCGCCTTAACCAAGCCGAACAATATGACAGAACCTAAATACTTTCTTGCGCCTATAACTTTGCCAGACCCATTTCCTGAGTATTTCCCATCTCCTAAATTTCACACTGGGTAGGAAGTCGTATGAGCAAAGACTCCCGCACGGATTTGGGCAAGTTATTGGGCAAGTTTTTGCGGCTGGTGTTTCGGTTCAGGCAGTCGGACACCACTATGCAGTTCGGCTAGCTTCTGAAAGCTCCTCAAGGCTTATGTCTAGCAGTAGACCCTGTTGGCGAATTATTTCTTCATGTCCGAACTACCCATTCCGTCGTTGTTCAATTCAAAAAACTCAATTAGTTTCAGCCGGAGAATGACGAATATTAGAGCTTTCAGGGTATTAAGCAATGTTTCGCCAACAGCCCTCATGATCGCGATCGCTCACCAGCACCGATGAAAATCGAGGCGATTTACAAGTCACTATCCGCTTCAAAACGTAAGCCGAGAAGAATGAAGCTGACCAAAGCTCACTCAATTTAATGACAGCAGAGCTTTGAGAGCATTACGTAGCCACATCGGCATGACCATCACACCCATTGATACAAGCAGATTGCTATGGCAGAAACCCTAACCTCATCTACCGAGTTCTCTTTACCTCTACCCGAGCAGTTTCCACAC
>NZ_JACJOV010000094.1:0-125628 GCF_014695745.1 Leptolyngbya sp. FACHB-671
GCGAACCGCTTCTGGTCGCAGATTTTCGGGATTGCCTTCTCGAACAAGCGCTGGTTGCACTTCTTCATGCTGTTTGTGCCGGTCACAGGCTTGTGGATGAGTGCCGTTGGCGTCGTTGGCTTAGGCTTGAACCTGCGGGCATATGACTTCGTGTCGCAGGAGATTCGGGCGGCGGAAGACCCTGAGTTTGAGACGTTCTACACCAAGAACATTCTGCTCAACGAGGGCATCCGCGCTTGGATGGCTCCTCAAGACCAGCCTCATGAACACTTCACTTTCCCTGAGGAGGTACTACCACGTGGTAACGCTCTCTAGTAATTCAATGGTTGCAGGCGGCCGCGACCAGGAATCCTCCGGTTTCGCCTGGTGGGCTGGTAATGCTCGTCTGATCAACCTTTCCGGTAAACTGCTTGGTGCACATGTTGCCCACTCAGGTCTGATCGTCTTTTGGGCTGGAGCAATGACTCTGTTTGAGGTTGCTCACTTTGTTCCCGAAAAGCCCATGTATGAGCAGGGATTGATCCTGCTGCCTCACCTGGCTACCCTTGGTTGGGGAGTTGGTGCAGGTGGTGAAGTAATTGATACCTTCCCTTACTTTGTGGTTGGTGTTCTGCACCTTATTTCTTCTGCAGTTCTAGGTCTAGGCGGCATCTACCATGCCGTTCGTGGTCCTGAAACTTTGGAAGATTACTCAGCCTTCTTTGGCTACGACTGGAAAGACAAGAACAAGATGACCACCATCTTGGGTATTCACTTGGTTCTACTAGGAATCGGTGCTTTCCTGCTCGTGCTGAAGGCAATGTTCTTCGGTGGCTTGTATGACACTTGGGCACCCGGTGGTGGTGATGTCCGCGTAGTTACAAACCCAACCTTGAACCCCGCTGTGATCTTTGGCTATCTGCTTAAGTCTCCTTTTGGTGGCGAAGGCTGGATTGTCAGTGTCAACAACTTGGAAGACATCGTTGGTGGTCACATCTGGGTTGGTTTCACTTGCATCTTTGGTGGAATCTGGCACATCCTGACCAAGCCTTTTGCTTGGGCACGTCGTGCTTTCATCTGGTCGGGTGAAGCTTACCTGTCTTACAGCCTTGGTGCGCTAGCTCTGATGGGCTTCATTGCTTCCACGATGGTTTGGTACAACAACACTGCTTACCCCAGTGAGTTCTACGGTCCCACAGGTCCCGAAGCTTCTCAGGCTCAAGCACTCACCTTCTTGGTGCGTGACCAGCGCTTGGGTGCAAACGTTGGTTCTGCTCAAGGCCCCACTGGTCTAGGTAAGTACCTGATGCGCTCTCCTACTGGAGAAATCATCTTTGGTGGTGAAACGATGCGCTTCTGGGACTTCCAAGGTCCCTGGTTGGAGCCACTACGTGGACCTAACGGTTTGGACCTAGACAAGATCAAGAATGACATTCAGCCTTGGCAAGCTCGTCGTGCGGCTGAATACATGACCCATGCTCCTTTGGGTTCACTCAACTCGGTGGGCGGCGTTGCGACCGAAATTAACTCGGTCAACTTCGTCTCTCCTCGTGCATGGTTGTCAACTTCTCACTTTGTCCTCGGTTTCTTCTTCTTAGTAGGTCACCTGTGGCATGCAGGTCGCGCTCGTGCGGCTGCGGCAGGTTTCGAGAAGGGTATCGATCGGGAAACTGAGCCTGTACTCTCCATGCCTGAACTTGACTAGTTTTAAGCTAGGTTCCGGTTAATAAAAAAGCTCCTGCCTTGGCAGGAGCTTTTTTATTAGCTTGGATTGGGGTAAGGCTGGCGAGCTAAACTTCTTAACCATTTGCTGGATTTAAGCCGCTGTAGAATTAGGCAGAAGTTTTTACTGAAGTAGTGGGCAATTAACGAGTTACCCACTGCTAGAGGCTCAAATTATTAATATGGCTAATTCTGATTTAACGGATGCTTTGGAGTGGACTCCTGAGGCAGAGACAAAACTCAAAAATATTCCTTTCTTTGTTCGGGCACAGGCGCGACAGCGAATTGAGGCAATGGCAAGAGAAGCTGATTTAGAAACGGTAACGGCGGAGTTGGTTGAACAAGCTCGAATTGAGTTTGGACAGTAGGTAATTCAAGCTAGGAGTCCTGATTGTTGCTGGTCATGGCAGCAATAACGGCTTGCTGTCCGACTTTTTCATAGAGTGTTTTGAGGTATTCGGCGATCGCTTGCCCTCCTCCACCTGCCCCGCTCCCTTCCTTCAACGGAATTGGGCCAAGAATGTCTAACACTGTGTTGCTGCTGGGCGGCGGTGCAATTACGACAAGAGAAGATTCTAGCTGGTCGTTGTACTGCCAAAATTGCTGCAAGTTGAGGGTTTGGGAATCGGACGCTTGAGTAGTTGATTCGTCTATCTCAGCGGGAGTGTCGTCGGTGCTGGTGCTGCGGGTTTGGCGCAGGGCGGTGATGATTTCTTCTTTAGTGCGGCCTCGAAGCTGAAATAGGACAAAGGGATCTTCGCTGAAGCGATCGCCCAACAGATAATAAACCGCCCCAATGTGCTTACAGGGATTAGCTGGATCAGGACAAGAACATTTGCTGTGAATGTCAAACTTGGTCAGCGGGAACAAGCTCAACCCGTTTGAGGTAAACACTTCCTCAATGTTTTGCGGCATCTCACCTGCCAGCAGCTTGGCTGAGAAAATTGCCCGTTGAGCCATCGATTCAATCACATACTGCCACTGCTCATCATCAAACGGATCGAGGGAAAGCGAAACCTTGTAAGGTTCGGGTGCTGTTCCCTGGACACGGGCAAACACCTTTGCACCACGAAACTCAATTTCTAGTACATTTCCTTCACGGGCATAGTTGCGGGCACGGGCGAGGCGGCGTACCCAGCCAAAGGATTCCAGCACATCAACCCATCGCTGGGCCCACCATTCGCGGCTTGGTTGAGAATCCGTCATCATAATGTCTTACCTTAAGTTTCAGAAGGGGCTTGGCATTGCCAAGCCCTTACAGGAGCGCTAATTTGCTTTGTATGGTTTCTTCCTCTAAAGCCTAAAAGATGCCAGATCGTCATCTTCGGCCGATATGACTACTTTGCCATTTCCCTGAATTTGAGCGGTAAGCAGGTCAGGATTTGCTTCAGTGGTGATGTTGACCTGAGCAACGAGATCGGTCCAGGTGATCTGTTTGTTCTGATCCAAAACGGACAGCAGATCGATGAAGGCTTTAACTGTGTTGCGGGGAGTTCGGAAGTAAGCATCACCGATGCGCTGAGAGCAGTGTGCCATAAATGCTTGAATTCCTGCATCGGGAAGAAGGTACTGACCGGGATCGCCAGAAGCAAACACATGACGAATTTTACTCAGCAGCACGAATAAATCTTCGGGGCTGAGGTTGCCCAAGCGCAGGACGGGGTTGTTGTAGTCCACCAAGCCATTCACCGCAAAAGTATTTTCTGCTAAACGAGACTGCAAAGCAGGGTAGCTGTACAGCCCCCGTCGGGTATCCATGAGAAAGTCAGGAGTGCCGCCTAGCATGAAGCCTAAGCCAACTGAAGTTCCCTGGAGGCAGTCGTTGAGGATGCGGAGAATCTGTTCGTAGTTGCTTCTTCGGGCTTGCGTGTTAGCGAGTTTGTAGAGGTTGACCAATTCATCCAGACAGATCAGGAAGCCTGAGTAGCCTGCTAGCCGAACAAGCTGGGTAAAGAGCTTAAGCTGGTCGTAAACGTTGGCATCGTCAACAATAGTTCTTACGCCGAGGGCACTGCGGGCATCGGTACGGGTGGTGTATTCGCCGCGCAGCCAGCGGATGGCACTAGCTTTGAGAGCTTCGTCGCCGCTGTCGTGACCTCGCCAGTAGGCGGCAATCACTTCTGCAAAGTCGTAGCCGCCAACCATTTCTGATAGGTGAGCTAGCCGTTCTCGAATCACCTCTTCGGGGTCAATGTCGCGATCGCGCCCTTCACTGATGGCTGAGGTCACAAACCGCTCGACCACGCTGGGCAATGCGCCACCGTCGGGCTTAGTACGAGTGGACAGGTTTTGCATCAGTTCGGCATAGAGCGATCGCGCCTGTCCTGAGGTGGCGTGAAGACGGCGATCGGGAGTCAGGTCAGCGTGGGCGGTCACCAGTTTTTTTTCTAAAGCGATCGCCCTCACCAGTGACAGAAAAAAGGTTTTGCCGGAACCATATTCACCAATCACAAAACGGATGGCAGAACCTCCTTCAGCAATCCGATCGAGATCTCGAATCACGGCTTTGGTTTCCTCGACCCGCCCGACCTGAATCAAATGCTGTCCACGACGCGGCACCACGCCAGCCTGCAAAGACTGAATCACGGTGTCGCGGTCTTTGGCTTTGATCAATCCATTGGTCATGCAAGTAGTTTCCGTAACACGTCTGAATTCACTTCGACTGGGTCATCTCCTTCAGTTACTGCTTCGTCACACCGATCGAAGGCTGCCTCATTGATGACTTCTAGCGCCCCATCTAACATCAAATCAAGCTGAGCGGCGATCGCTTCCAGTTCTTCCCGTTGCCAATGCGCTTGCTTCTGCAAAGTAAACAACAGTTCTGAATGAGCCTGATCTAAACCTGCAACTTGAATGATGGGTGTTGCTAGTTCAGAGGATTTGGACGATTTGGATTTAGAGGACTTGCGGCGTTGAGTCGTTTTGGAGTGAGGACGATCAGTTTTCGTCGTGGAGGGAGAAGGCGATTTGGCAGATGGGGAAACCTCTTCATCGACAAAGATGTCTGCCAAAATGCTAGAAATTTCCTGCGACTCTGTCAGCTTGGATTGTACCAGGGACATATCGAGGGCGAGTTCTTGTTTTTTAGAATTTCCTTTCGGCGGAGCAGGAATTTTGTGCCCCTGGGTGGGAGTAGCTTTGCGAACGGTGACAGGTTCACTAGCGGGCTGAGATGAAAGAGGGGAAGGTGTGCTACCACTTGTGCTAACCGCATGAATATCGCTATACAGCGTTTGAGAATCAAGCTCTAGCTGTTTATAAATTTTCTCCAGAACCTGAACTTCTTGGGGAGTCGCCTGTCCGTCAGCGGTAGCGACCTGGACGACAAATTGAGCAAACTCTTGACGCTGGGCTGGCTTTAGTTTTGCAATTCGCGCTTTGAGTCCTCGCAGATTTGATTCGTGTAAAAGCAGATGCAGGTGGGCGCTGAGGCGCGATCGCTCCCATTCCTCAACTGCTACTACTGACGCTAAGTGAGTTTCCAAATACTGCTGTTCGATTGCATTGGGAGTTTCGTCACCACTGGCAGCGGCGATCGCCAACTGCATCAACAACGTTGCCTCAACGTATTCCTCTGACAAACCATCGGACAGCTCTAACTCATCTGAATTGTCAGAGTCAGGTATTCGGCGAAAAAGGGCAAAGCTATTCTTCAATGTTGGCAGTGTGCCAGTCAACTGAGGATCGGGTTCAATGCCATAGCCCAGACGAGTTAGCGTATTGGCTAATCCATTCGCCTCAGTTTTGGTGAGTTTTTCGGGATTGCTGCCTGACCAATGTTTCAGCACCTCTTTGCCCGAAACGACCGCAACTTGAGTTTTAGGCTGAGCAAAGTTCTTATCCAGCCAGGTTCGCAGGTTTTGGAGAACATCGCCCCCATAAAGGGGCAAAAGATCGGCTGGAAGGAGAGCGATCGCCGCCGCTGCCTTCTGTGCATCAGGATTGCGGGCGAGAAAGCGACTGAGCGGGTCAAGTTCCTTACGGCATTGCAGCATCACTTCCCCAATCTGTGTGACTTTAGCGGTGAAGCGGCTGATGTCGGGAAGGTCGCCCACAGGAATCTCAAGCGATCGCCCAAACGACGGATTTGACGGAAAGTAACTTGTTTTTAGCTTAGTTTTACCGGGTTTGAGCTTGATTCCCTCCCCAAAGTTTTGCTGATAGCGCAGTTGAAACAGCGTCTTAAATTCATCTGTACAGCGAGTTGCCGCAGTCGGGAGGGCATTGTTTGCTAGACGAGTGTACCAGGCGATCGCCCACTCCGCCGGAAGTGGCTGTCCCTGTTTCACCTTTTGCCCTAGGCCAATCTGTAGCGCAAACGGCTTTGCCGCCATTGGATCAATCAGCTCTTCTGGCAATTCGGAGGAGCGAATAAAACGACAAATTTCCAGGAAGGTTTCTGTCTTGTTTGCAAAAGACCAGTTTTCGCGCGGATTGCCATAGATATCTCGTAACCGCTTCACCTCAGCTACAATCTGCTCAAATTCCGGCAAATCCTCTGGTGCGATGGTAGGGCGCTCATCGAGCAGATCATGCAGTACTCGTCGCTCTAGCCCGTAGAAAAATAGCCAAACGTAAGTGCCGTAGACTTTGGGGGCGTTTCGTCCTTCTGACAGCCATTTTAGGTAAGCCGCTCGTTCAACCGCTTCCAGTTGGGTGTAGGACGTGCTGTATTTTTTAGGAACCCTTTCATAGTCAGGCTTCCTGCTTTTTGCTCTCAGCATTGGGCGAATAAGGCTTGGCTCCACTCCGTAGCGCCCAATCATAGGCAAGCTATCTCCGACATACACCATGCCCGGAATTCTATAGCCTGCTACCTCTACCGTTTCACCAGGCGACACCCAGCAGTTCTTAGAAGTTGAAACTTCATCTCGCAAACTGGTTGGAAGCTCGCCAAACTCAATGGTTGCGTCTAGCAAATCGAGCATTTGCTCAACTTCGTGACGTTGAGGTCTCGCAGCACTCCTTCGCTGACGCGGATTTTCAGCAGGCGTGTTGAGCTGCTTTTGCCGATTTGCAAGTGAGTTGGGTAAGGAAATTCCTAGCTTGTCGAGCAGTTCCCAAAAGGGGTGAAATTCCATCAGGATATAGAAGATGCCATATTTTGACCAGTGTACCGTCTTATGCTTTGTGCCGTTAACCAAGAGCTGGGTGTTGTCTAATTGACCGACTCCAGTTGAGAATTAAATAGGATACTTGATACAGCGCGACTGGACGGAGAGACGGAAGTGAGTCATGGATTTGATTACGACTTGGTGATTATTGGCGCAGGTGTGGGGGGACATGGAGCCGCCGTGCACGCCGTTAGCTGTGGGCTAAAGACTGCCATTGTAGAAATGGCGGAAATGGGCGGCACCTGTGTAAACCGGGGCTGTATTCCGTCTAAAGCGCTGTTGGCGGCTTCGGGACGGGTGCGCGAGTTGCGAAATGCCCACCACCTCAAGGCACTGGGCATTCAGGTTGAGCAGGTGTCGTTTGAGCGGGAGGCGATCGCTGACCACGCCAACAACTTGGTGAGCAAAATTCGCGGTGATATGACCAACAGCCTCAAGCGTCTGAGCGTAGATGTGATCTATGGCCGGGGTAAGCTGGCTGGAAATCAGAAGGTGGCGATCGCCACTCCCGAAGGCGAAAAAGTTGTCACTGCTCAAGACATTATTCTCTCCCCTGGCTCCGTGCCCTTTGTGCCATCCGGAATTGAGCTAGATGGCAAAACCGTTTTCACCAGTGACGATGGCTTAAAGCTCGACTGGTTGCCTTCCTGGGTGGCGATCGTAGGCAGCGGCTACATCGGGCTGGAATTTTCCGACATTTACACTGCCCTGGGTAGCGAGATTACGCTGATTGAAGCACTCGATCAGCTCATGCCAGGGTTCGATCCTGACATTGCCAAACTGGCTCAACGGGTGTTGATTACTCCTCGCGATATCGAGACAAAAGTGGGGCTGCTAGCAAAGAAAGTAACGCCGGGATCACCTGTCGTAATTGAGCTAGCAGATGCCAAAACCAAAGAAGTCGTAGAAGTTTTGGAAGTGGATGCTTGTCTGGTGGCAACTGGACGAATCCCTGCCACGCAAGATTTGGGCTTGGAGTCCGTTGGGATTGAACCCGATCGCCGAGGATTCATCAGCGTTAATGATCAGATGGCGGTTCTCTCAGAGGGTCAACCCTTGCCGCATCTGTGGGCAATCGGTGATTCGACCGGCAAGATGATGCTAGCTCACGCTGCCTCGGCTCAAGGAGTCGTTGCCGTAGAAAACATTTGTGGACGTTCTCGTGAGGTCGATTACCGCAGCATTCCCGCCGCCGCCTTTACCCATCCCGAAATTAGCTTTGTCGGCTTGACAGAACCCGCCGCCAAGGAACTCGGCAAGGCGGAAGGGTTTGAGGTAGGGACGGTACGCTCCTACTTCAAAGGAAATTCTAAGGCGATCGCCGAAGGTGAAACGGACGGTTTAGCTAAAGTTATTTATCGTCAAGATACGGGCGAGGTGCTAGGCGCACACATTCTGGGCTTCCATGCCTCTGACCTGATTCAGGAAGCCGCCAACGCGATCGCCAAACGCCAATCCGTTCACGACTTGGCCTTCTTGGTTCACACTCATCCCACACTCTCGGAAGTGCTGGATGAGGCCTACAAACGCGCGATCGCCACTCATTAAGAAACATGCAAATTCGTCGTCGTCCTCCCAATCCCGCAGTTGCCGTCCAAAGTCTGCGCTATCAGGTTACTGTGCCTGATGCGGCTCCTCGCCATATCTTGGAGGAAATTGTCTGGCACAAGGAAGCTGAAGTTGACCAGATGCGCGAACGCCTGCCGCTGGTCAAACTTCAGCAGCAGGTAAAAGCCGCTCCTCCACCCCATGATTTTGTCGCAGCGTTGCGCCAGGGCAAAACTCAACCTGCACTGATCGCTGAGGTTAAAAAAGCATCACCCAGTAGAGGCGTGATTCGGGAAGATTTTGACCCGGTGGCGATCGCACAGTCCTATCAGCAAGGTGGCGCAGCCTGCATCTCTGTCCTGACTGACCAAAAATTCTTCCAGGGCAACTTTGACTATTTGCAGGAAATTCGAGCCGCAGTTGATGTGCCGCTGCTATGCAAAGATTTTGTGATTTACCCTTACCAGATCTATATGGCAAGGGCACAAGGAGCGGATGCGGTTTTGCTGATTGCCGCTATTCTTTCAGACAAAGATCTGCAATATTTTCTTAAAATCACCAATGCCTTGGGAATGACTGCCCTGATCGAAGTTCACACTTTAGCCGAAATGGGTCGCGTGTTAGCCTTACAGGGCGTTACCCTAGTGGGTATCAACAACCGAAATTTAGAAGATTTCTCTGTTGACTTGCAGACGACTCGCCAAATTATGGCGGCAAAGCTTCCAGTGCTAAAAGAGCGTGGCATTTTGACGGTCAGCGAATCGGGCTTGCACACGTTTGCAGACCTGAAGCTGGTTGGTCAAGCAGGGGCTAACGCAATTTTAGTAGGTGAGTCTCTGGTGAAGCAGGCTGATCCCGCTGGGGCGATCGCCACCCTATTCTCTGAGTAACTTGCCCTGACAAGACGTTTTACTCAGCGTATCAACATACGTTAAACCGTTATTTGGACTGAGCTTAAATGGAGCCGATCCCTCTTCCCTCGCACATTCACTACGAATTACTGTTGCAGCTCTTAGAACGCCAAACCGTGTTTGCTGTCGGTCAACGTAACCCGCAGCAAGAGCAAGTCCATGAACTGATCATCACTCTGCGAAAGGCGCTTTCTCAGCAAAAGCAGCTAGAGGAAAGCTGTCGGCGAACTGACCTACCCATCGAATATCGCTGGTCATTAAACAACTCTAAGTCTGAGGCAGCTACCCCTTCAGATTTACTGAAACCGCAGTAACCAGGGCACGAGAACTGATTCTCTGTTCTACCGTCTGTTTCAGCGATCGCCCAGTATCTTCTTTGAGCTAATTGGGCAAACCGCTAGCGAAGCTAAGAACTATGGGTTTCGCTCTGTGGAGATCAAGCAGACCGCTTTCCGCATTGACGGGGTGCTGCTACCCACCGGTACCACTAAGTGCCCCGTCTACAGACTGGAAGGAGATTCGGACAATGCTAGGACTAGACATCATAAAACACAGCAGAGCCTACCAGGAAGCTGTACAAGAAGGACGACAGGAAGGACGACAGGAAATTGTTGAAAATTTGCTCAAAGCTAGGTTTGGAAGTTTGGATAAGGAATTGACTAGCGTTGTACAAGTCGTAATCAACCTACTGCCTGAAAAATTTACGCCGCTCCTGGTTCAGCTATCCCGTGAAGAATTGCTCAATCGTTTTGGACGGAAGCCATAGGCGCGGTACCGAGAAACCTGTATAGATACAGCTACGGAATTACCCAAGTAGTGAGGCGATCATGCGATTTGCTTGACCTTCGTAGCTGCCACCAAACTGATTGAAGTGATTGAGGATGTGGTATAGGTTATAGAGCGTTTTGCGTCGTTCGTAGCCTGGCTCCAGCGGAAATGCTTTGTCGTAAGCGCGGTAAAACTCATTGGGGAAGCCACCAAACAGTTCAGTCATGGCGAGGTCTACTTCACGATCGCCAAAATAGGTTGCCGGGTCAAGAATTACAGGCTCTTCTAGCTGCGTCACTGCTGCGTTACCCGACCACAAATCACCATGAACTAGAGATGATTGGGGATTGTGCCCTGCAAGGAGTTCTGGGATCGCTGCCAGCAATCGCTCTTTGTTAGGGAAATTGCCGCCTCGCCGCTCTGCAAGCTGAAACTGATAGCCAATCCGCTGCTGTACAAAAAATTCTGTCCAGTCGGTCGTCCAAGGGTTGACCTGAGGCATAAAGCCGATTGTGTTTTGCTGCTCCCACCCAAAGCCGCGATCGCTGCTCACTCGATGCATTGCTGCCAAATTGCGTCCCATTTCTTCCCAAGCTCGATGGGTGCCATAACCCAGATCGAGCCATTCCAGCACAATGTAAGCCGAGCCGTCTACCGTTCCCCAGCATATGGGTTTAGGCACTCGAATTGTTTTAGTGCTAGCAATCTGCTTTAGCCCCAACGCCTCCGCCTCGAACATGGCAATCCGGGTTGCTTGGTTGATTTTGACAAAGTAGGACTGACTGCCACTGGTCAGTGCATACGCCTGATTTACGCTGCCACCGCCAACTGGACGGCGTTGTGGCTCCTGGAAGGTTTTCCCAGTTGTTTGGCTGATCTGTTCAGCAATGCGGTTCCACATGGGGGCGTTGGGGATTAGGGGTTAGGGATTAGATCGATTAGAACCTGACTACTACTCGACAGCACCAGATGTCGATCAATTTGATTCGCCTAAATTCATTACTTTTTGCGCTGTTCAATCGTATCGCTAATCCTCATTCCGACGATCCTGAACGACTCTGTGATTTGAATCGCTGCGCTGACGGTATGACTACTCAAACCAGGATTGCTCCGATAGAATCTACAGCAGTCGCAGACAGATTAAACTCGTAACCAATGAAGCAACAGTTAAATCCTCTCACTCAGGGGTTTCAACTGCACTACTCGCATCTGCATGGACAGCTCTATCAAGGCGATTCTATTGATTGGCTAAGATCCCTTGATGCTGAAAGCGCTGACTTGATTTTTGCCGATCCGCCCTACAACATCAAAAAAGCGGATTGGGACAATTTTGAAACTCAGGAACAGTACATCAAATGGTCGCTGCAATGGATTGGTGAAGCTTCCCGCATTCTCAAGCCAACGGGTTCTCTCTACATCTGTGGCTTTTCTGAAATTCTGGCTGATCTCAAGTATCCGGCTTCTAGATACTTCAAAGGGTGCCGCTGGTTGATTTGGCACTATAAGAATAAGGCGAATCTGGGCAAGGATTGGGGGCGATCGCACGAGAGCATTATTCACTTTCGCAAATCAGAAGCGGTTCGGCTCAACCTCGACGATATCCGCATTCCCTACGGCGCACACACGTTGAAATATCCTTCACATCCGCAAGCAGTGACCAGCGCGTATGGCAAGGGCACAACCAAAAAGCGTGATAACTGGATGCCGAACCCAAAAGGGGCAAAGCCCAAAGATGTGCTCGAAATTCCGACGACCTGTAACGGCATGGGAGAAACAACTCCCCATCCCACCCAAAAGCCTGAAGAGCTACTTAGAAAATTTGTGCTTGCGTCATCCAATCCTGGAGATCTAGTCATTGATCCATTTTCGGGATCAGGCACAACGCTTGTGGTGGCGGAACAGCTCAACCGTCGCTGGATGGGATGTGACCTGAATCTGGAATACAACGATTGGGCAGTCAAGCGAATCGAAAATGTGCGCCGAATGACGCAAGCGGAATGGATTGAGTGCGATCGCAAAAATTCAGCCAGAAGAGAATCTATCCGCTGAACCTAAAGATTTTTTAAGCCAAAATAATGGCGATCGTTTTTTCCAGAGCATCATGAATTTAACTTTAGTTTGGACAGCGGTAGCAGACCCTCGTGGTGTGAATGGAACTTCTGAAACTGTAGAGTTTTCTCCTAAGGGCAATTTGATTGTCTCTGGTGGTGGAGACGGCAAACTGAGGCTCTGGCGAGCTAGCACTGGCAAGCTGATTCGGGAAATGGTTTATCAGACTGGCTCCTCAGCCAATAAGCGCGGAGAAGTCGAGGCTGTTTACTTTTCTGCCGATGGTCGGCAAATTGCCGCATCTGGCAACAGCGCTGGGGTCAAAATTTATCGCACTAGTAACGGCAAACTGCTGAAATCACTGGGTGGCAGAGGGGCAGATGGAATTGCTTACTCGCCCGACGGCAGGTATTTTGTAGCTCCCGATCGGGAGGATGTCAGAGTCTACAATGCTGGCAATTTAAAGCTGCGCCACGAAGACCGAATTGAACATGGTCGAGAGATCAATTCGATCGACTTCACTCGCGGCAGCAGGCTGGTCGTAACGGGTGCTGCTGACCAGACCGTGAAGGTTTCTGTTGCAGCCAATGGTCGATTGTTACGCACGATTAGGGCGGCTCGTGGAGAAGGATCGATCAAATCAGTCCGGGTTTCACCCAATGGTCGGTTGATGGCAACGGCAAACAGCAGAGAGAATGTCGTTAAAATCTTTGACTTTGGCACAGGCAAATTGCTACGAGAGTTAAGGCATCGCACATTGGTAGAAGCGGTCGCCTTCTCTCCAGATGGTAGATATTTGGCAACGGGTAGTGGCGGTGGTGATAGATTGCCACCTGGTGAGACAGGCTTCAGGCTATATCGAGTTTCAGATTTTAAGCTGCTAGCCAGAATTCCTGGACACACTCGCGGCGTTGAGTACATTGATTTTTCAGCGGATGGTCGGCACGTTGTAACAGCCAGTGAAGACGGCAGGATCAAGCTGTGGCGATTGTCATCCTCGCGCGCAACTGCATCCCCTCGTGCGGAAACAGTTGTTGCCAGGACAGATAATTCAATTAGAGCATTAGAGATCGAGGGATCAACGGGGGATGATGTTTTAACAGGGGCAGCGTTGGGCGATCGCCTCACCAGTAAAGCAGGCAACGATATTCTCAAAGGCGGGGATGGAGCCGACGAACTGATTGGTGGGGAAGGCAACAATACGCTGATCGGCGGGTTAGACCGCGATTTATTGCAGGGTGGAGTTGGGCGCGATCGCTTCGTCTACTACAGCACCGCTGAACGAGGTGACACTATCATCGACTTCGACCCCGCTGAAGATGTAATCAATTTGAGAAGAGCCTTAGTTGAAGAGGATTACTCTAGCTCAACTTCCTTTAATGACCTGATTCAGCTTCAGCAAAATGGAGCAGACACCGTTGTGCGAATTGACCTGGATGGCTCAGGCACCTCCAAACTGCTCAACATCTTGCAGAATACGATCGCAACTGATCTCAATCCTCAAAACTTTGTTTTGTAAAGTGGAATGTTGGCGGCGAGGGATTCGGAAGTAGAAGATAAAAACTTAAAACCTGAAGACCAGAACCCGGAGTTTCAGGCTCAGAGTTTGGCATTTCAAGCTCTGAGTTTGAAACTTCCAGTTCAGAACCCGAAGCTTCTAGGTTGGAACAAGAACACTTTAGGTCAGAACAAGAACGTTCCTGTTCAAAGTGAGGCACTTCCAGATGAAAACAAGAACGTTCCTATCCAAAATGAAAATGCTCCAGTTCAAAACGAGAACATTTCCTTTCCCCCGACCAAAGTTGACAGCCTACCCGCAAAGCGTGCTAAAAACCTTGCGGTGACGTATAGGAAATCGACGTGAAACGATCCTCTTCAAAGCGGATTTTGGGAGCTACCTTAGGCTTTCTTGTCATAGCAAGCATCGCAGGTTTCTTGCTAGGGTTTCCTCAACGCTTTCAGAGCCAATCTGACTCCGATCCAAGCGACGTTCAACCCACTCCTGCCTCAGACGTTTCGTCCTCTAATCCAGCAAATGGTAGACCACAGCTAAACCCACTTCCAACCGCTGAGGCGGTGTGGGAATGTGAAGTGGTCGTCGTGGGTGGTTCCCTGGGTGGGGTGGCAGCAGCGGCTCATGCAATGCAGTCGGGCGCAACCACTTGCCTGATTGAACTTGCTCCTTGGTTGGGCGGACAGATTAGCGCTCAAGCTGTTTCTGCGATTGATGAATCGCTAACCATGCGGGCAGAGCAAAATTTTTCCCAAAGCTGGTTTAAGTTCAAGGATTTGATTGAACAGCAGCCGGTCACGTTGCCCGAATGGACAAATCTGCCGCAGCCGCAAAAAGTTGCAGACATCAATCGCTGTTGGGTGGGGACGCTCTGTTTTCCGCCCAGGGCAGGCGCTATGGCGGCAGAGCAGTTGCTTCAAAGCTCCATGCAGCAGGCTCCGGGTAGCCGCTGGCAGACTTCTACAGCTTTTAAGGGAGCGGAGTTTGATCAGACGGGAACAGAAATCACCGCTATCTATGCGGTGCAGCGAGTTTCCGAAGATTCTCGTTATGTTCCCCAGGGGCGATTCTCGCAAGAGATCGCGGACTGGTATTCCTGGTCAGACAGTGAGGCATTTAGCAAAATTCCGTTGCGGCTCCAAGCACCAGCAGGGAAGCGGCTGATCGTAATTGATGCTACTGATACGGGAGAATTGGTTGGCTGGGCGGATATTCCCCATCGGCTGGGATCTGAGGCACGGGCAACTACTGGGGAGGCGAATGCTTCTGAGCGAGACAATCCAGCCTGTACCCAGGCGTTTACCTATCCGTTTGCGATCGCCCTTCACGATGATCAGGGTGAAAGTTTGCGATCGCTAGCTCAAGTGCAACCAGAATATTCCCGTGAAGAACACCGCCGGGAGTTTGCTCTGGAAGGGTTTCCAGTCTTTTCGGGACGCAGTTTTTTTCACTATCGCCGGATTGTTAGCACGACGCGCAACGATCCTTTCACCACAACGCCTGCCCCCGGTGACATCACAATGGTCAACTGGAATCGGGGCAACGATTGGACGTGGATGAATCCGCCTTTGATCTTGACTGACGCGGAACTGGATGGCTCTGGGCAACGCCAAAACTGGTTGGGAGGAATTTCGCCGATCGCCCTCAAACACGCTGAAAATCACGCTTTATTATTTGCCCAATGGCTGATGGAAACGCAGTCTCAGCCTGACTTTCCGCTAGCGTACCTGTCAGGAGCGGATGCCCCAATGGGCACTGTTTCGGGGTTGAGTATGGTGCCTTACATTCGCGAAGGTCGCCGGATTTTAGGGCGACAGGCTTATGGTCAGGATGAATTTATGATGCGCGAGTCTGATTTGAGAATGGACCAGGCGGGTGGGCGTGAGTTTGGGGAGACGGCGATCGCCATCACTCATTACGACATTGATATTCACGGTTGCCGCTACCGCAACTGGGAACCTTCCTGGGAAGCAGGCAGCGCTCCCGCCCGCGAATTTAAGGTGCGACCAGTCGTGATTCCGCTGGAGAGCTTAATTCCGCAAGGTGTAGACAATTTGATCATTGGCAGCAAGGGCATTGCCGTTACCCACATTGTCAATGCCCTTACCCGCATTCATCACAGCGAATGGAGCATTGGTGCTGCTGCTGGATCAACTGCTGGTTGGCTTGTCACTCAGGCGCAACCGACCCTCACCCCTGCCCAAATCCCTCAACAGCACATGCCAGAACTTCAGCAGCATTTTCTCGATCAGGGGTTGCGGTTGGACTGGTAGGGGCGTGGCATTCGGGCAAGGATTTTCGGTCTACTCCAGGGTCTACTTGCCGAATGCTACGCCCTTACAGAGGATATTCGCTACTGTTCAAACGCCCTCTAAATCCCATGGCTCTTGCCAATGACCCAATGCCGCCGAAAGAACCGCGACAGGCTCGATTCTTCCAGGGAAAGGTAGATCGGGCGACCGTGGGGGCAGGTGCGCGGATGGCGGGTCTGCTGCCACTGGTCTAGGAGCGTCTGCATTTCGGTGAGGCCGAGGGGAGTGCCGTTGCGAATAGCGGTGCGGCAAGCGGTGGCAACCAGGGCAGATTCTAAATTGCCGCCCAGACTTAGCTCAATCAATGCTTCTGCACGGTCTTCTCTCAGGGCTAATGGCTCTGGTGCAGTGCGAACAGCCCAAAGATTTTCGCCAAATAGCTCGACTTCTAGCTGAAGTCGCTGAAGTTGCTCCCGTTGAAGCTTAGAAAGCTGGTTCAAAATCACGGGTGGCTCCAGGGGCACAAGCTGCCAGCGATCGCACAGCCGTTCATACAGCACCCGCTCGTGGGCAATGTGCTGTTCGATCAGCCACATGCCGCTGGGATGCTCGGCAAGGATGTACATGTTGTGGACTTGGGCGATCGCTTTGAGGGGGGTGAGGGGTTGGGATTGGGGAGTTGGGGTTGGGGATTGGGGGTTGGAGTTGTAAGCGCCTTGGGCTTCGGCTGTTTTGAGGAGATTTGTGACTCGTTGGGAATGGGCGGTTTCAGCGAGGGCGTTGGGAGTGAGGGTGAGGGTTTGAGCGATCGCCTCGGTCACGATTTCCTGCCATTGGGTCATCTGGTGCAGGTAAATTTCTGATTTGGCGGGGTGGCGGTTCCAGTCGATCTGCTCAGGGGCGACTTGAAGGTGCAAAAAACAAACGGGATGGCGATCGCGCGGCAGGGTTCTGCGGAATGCTGCCAAAATAGTCTGCTCTAGCTCTGCCACTTTGACGACTCGCCCGTTAATTGCCACTTTCACCCAGTCGGGACGGTGACGATGACAGCGATCGGGGAGTCCGAGCAGGAGGAGGGAGGAGAGGCTAGGGGCTGGGGGCTGGGGGCTAGGGGTTAGAGCGGAAGTTTGAGATTTGAGATTTGAGGTTTGGATAGCGGGTTTGGGGGTGAGAACGGGAACGTTCTTGTTCTCACCTAGAATGTCCTCGTTTTGAACTAGAACATTCTTGTTTTGAACTGGAACGTTCTTGTTTTGACCTAGAATGTTCTCACTTTGAACTGGAACGTTCTCATTTTGGATAGGAATGTTCTTGTTTTGACCTAGAAGTTCCGGGGTCTGAACTGGAAAGTCCGAGCTCAGAGCTTGAAGTGCCGAGTTCTGAACCTGAAACTCCGGGTTCTGGTCTTCGGGTTCTAAGTTTTTATCTTCTACTTCTGAATCCCTAGCCCCTAGCCCCCAGCCCCCAAGCCCTTCTTCCGCCCCTCTAACCCCTTCAAACTCGCTCTCTCTTAAATCTCCAGGCTGCACTTCTCTTAAAAACTGCGGCAGGATTTGCTGAGGGCTGTGATTTGCCCAAATGGAGAACCAGGGACGGTCACTCTGCTCGACTTGCCAGGTGATGTGGGGGTGGCAAAGGGCAATGTGCTGAATTGTGGTTTGAACGGCGCGAAGCTGTTGGGCAGGGGTGGGCAATCCCTGGCGACGGGTGGGGATAGTTTTGAACAGGTCGCTGACGGTGACAATAGTGCCGGGGGCGATCGCTACAGCTTCAACCTGCACGGGTTCTCCCTGTGTGTCATAAGCAATTCGCCAGCCCGAATTTGCCTCGGCTCGGCGGCTGCAAATGTCTAAAGAGGCAAGTTGGGATAGGCTGTGCAGCGCTTCACCTCGAAAGCCCAGACTGTGGATTTGCCAGAGGTCTTGGCGATCGCGAATTTTGCTGGTGCTATGAGGGGTCGCTGCCTGCTGCAAGTCGGCTAGCTCCATCCCAGTACCGTTATCTGCAACTCGAACTCGCCATTGCTCAAGCCAAAGTGAGACTGTAATTCGGGTTGCCCCAGCATCGATTGCATTTTCGGCTAGCTCTCGCACAACCGCAGCTAAGGAGTCAATTACCTCTCCAGCCGCAATCAGATGCACAACCTCTGTTGGTAAAGTTTGAATTCTGGATGTCATGAATCCAGTTTAGGTCGGCAGATCTAATTCAGTGAATGCGAGCTGATCTACCAGACTCTACTATCTAAAGTGAGAAGCCCAAAATTCTTTGAGCCCATTTTTTAGGCGGTCAAATCTGAATACTTCAGAATGGGTTGTGCCTAAAGAAAGATTCTGGTGGGCGTTCTCCCTCAGGGGGGACGGTCACTTTTAATTGGCTTGTTAGGTTGCTGTAAGAAACATCTTTGAAAAAAGAGAGGTTAATTTTTTATGGCAGACTTACAAGACGCTATTGCAAACGCTAAAGATAAACTTCCAGATGTAACACCTACCCCCCCTGGCTTTCATCCCCAAGCAACCGCAACCGAGTTAAAAGGACGGTTGCAGTGGGGCGAACCTGCTTTGACCATCGTTGATGTGCGCGATCGCGATTCTTTTAACGCTTGCCGCATCATGGGCGCAATCACCATGCAAATGGATGCGCTAGCAGACAGAGCAGAATCTAGTCTGGAGCATAGCCGTGACATTTACATATATGGCGCGAATGATCAAGAAACGGCTGCCGCTGCTAACGCTTTGCGTCAAGCTGGGTTCCAAAAGGTTGCCGAACTGCAGGGCGGCATGGATGCCTGGACAGAAATTGGTGGACCAGTTGAAGGAACTGGCACTGACGATCACCCCGTTAGCTCAGGTGAATACAACGTTGTCTCGCGCATCGCTGAGTTCACCGAAGAGCGGAAAAAGGAAGGCTAGGAACTAGGGCACTGCCTTAAAGATTAGATCTCCGATTTCTTCAAAAAGTCGGAGATCTTTGCTTATTACAAGACATTCTCTTGTCTTTAGCCCTGTTTACGAGGCAGAGCCTTACTAGCGCATCAAGCTTAGAATGTTGGGTTCCGCTGCGCTTCACCCAACCTACATAACCTGCATATAGTAGACCTGTAGGTTGGGTGGAGCAGGGCGAAACCCAACACTTGAGAGTTGCTGCGCCACTACTGTGGGCGTTCCCAGTTTTACTCGGGAATGAGGTTAAGAGGCTCAAGCAATCATTTCAACCGAACGAAGACGGCTCCACGCCGCAAGTTAGCTTCGCTGCCATAGCTGCTGACGGTGAGCGATCGCACATGATCAAAAAACGATTTGCCTGCCAGTTCTGCTAGCTTCACGATTGGGAAACGTTGCTCGACCAGTTCGTGGACAGACTGCCAGTTGAGATAAAGGTAGCCGTCGTTTGCGTCTGCGAGAGGAGCGATCGCCTGCTGAAACTCTGAGTCATTGAGTAAAGGATTTTCGGTTGCCTGAAGTACTTGGTTCATCGCCTCTACGGAGGTCGCAAAAATTTCGTAGTTCCCCACGGTTGTGTGGATTCCCTGCACTTCTGCACTCAAGGTGACGGCTTCTGCATCGCGATTGCGCTTACGAGTAGGGCGACTGGCGGCAGTGGTTGTAAGTTTTGTCCAGGCGGAAGTTTGCTGGTCGCCTAGAGTCAGAGTGCCAAGGCTGAGCCCTTGTTGCTGGGCGATCGCATCCAGGTGATCAACCGCTTCTGCTGCACCATCCGCCTTCTTTGCAACAAAAACCCAGTCGGGTTGCGGCTGGTCAGCGCGAGGCAACAGACCTAACGCATATTCATCCTTCACCCAGCTAAACATCTCTTCTGGCAGGTCAATTCCCCACTGGGCTTGTAGTTCAGCAAGGGGCTGATTGATCAAATTAGATAGCCGATCGTAAGCCGTTACGCCGTTAGACAGTTCATTCCAAAACTGCTGCAAATCAGTCCCCGCTGCTGTGAGTGGACTGGTTGCAGGAATGAAATCTAACGCACCGACGGGTTTCGACAAAGCAGGTTTAGCAGGCGTTAGCTTCTCACCCGGTGAAGTTAACAGTGCGGTTTCCGCCAACAATCCTTGACGATCTAGCTCTAGTGCCACGACCAAGTCTTCGTAGGGAGAAACGGTTTCGGTAGTGCGTTCCCCGTCTAGCCACTGCGACAGTTGGGGCAAGTTGACAAACGCTAGACCAATTTGACTATCGGGCAACCGTTGTAATGCCTGCTGGTAAGACTTGCTGTTGCTCAGACTCAATCCAGGAGCCTGAACATTATTAATTGCAGCTCGCAGAACTTTGGGATGGTTGGCGAAAAGGACGAAGCGATCGCCTACTACAGCCGTGGCAAGGGAGGGTTGGGGGTCAGGGGTTGGGGATTGAGGGTTAGGGGTTGGGGAAGGTTGGCTGTAGATTAACTTGATTCCAGCGTATTGCTCGAAGACTAAATCCATTCCAGCGATCGCCCGTTTTTGCCAGAAAAGCTGAAGGAATTCTCGCGATCGCTCTGGGTCTTGAGTGGCGATCGCCACGAGATATCCAACTTGCGCTCCGTTTTCGTCGTCCCGGTCAAAGTCGGGCGTAGTGACGGCAAAGGTGACTTCGTCGCCGAGCCAGGGCTGAACGTCTTGCTCGTAGTCTAAGCCCGTGCTGGTGAGCAAGCTGTTTTTAAGCTGATTGATTTCTGTCCGTGCCCGTCTGCGCTCTGACTGGGGGGCGATCGTCAGCCGAAAAGATTCCAGGCGATCGGGTTTGACCAGCAGCGACACCATTAGGGGCGACTGCTTGGGCACAAACATTGCCGCCGCCGGACTTGCTTGCCCTCCGCCCTGCAACAGCGACAGCGGACTGTGTGCCGCGATCCAAAAGAATCCGCCAACGGCGACCAGCAGCAGCACCAGCACACTACCAGCCAGAGCATAGAAAAAAGTACGAAGCTTCATGGGGGCATTTAATGGACAGGGCGATTTGAGGCATTCTCCAGGTAAAACAACCTGTGTCAGACACCGAGATGCCAAGACTTAGTTTAGTACGGCAACCTGCCCCAAATCTAAAATGGCTGGCTCTAAGAAAACCTTTGTCTTACAACTGCCATGTGCCGCAAAATCAACCTCAACTGGGCAAGGCAAAATTAAACCGCTAACTCCTACTTCTACTGCCGCCGCGAACCAGTGATTTCGCCATCAAAATATCGGGTTTCCCCAATCCGTTCGCGTCTGGCACCACTCCCATGATGACGAAACCGCACTCTTGGTAAAACTCATAGGGATGCCCCTTCAAATTCTGAATGCGGGCGATGTGATCTAACACGTTTGGGTAAAGGTTAACGCCTGCCAAAGTGGTCATGTCATCCTCATCGTCAGTGCCTACCCACAACGTTAACCCGCCTCGTTCTTTGGCGCGTTCTGCTAAGTCGGTGACGAGCGATCGCCCAATTCCCTGCCCTTGATACGCTGCGTCAACCACTAAGGGATGCAGTTCCCACACCTTGCCGTCATACTGCTCAATTCCCCCAATCCAGCCCAGCACCTTGCCCGATTGATCTACTGCAATTCGGCTAATTCGATCCTCCCCAAACGATTCCCTTACTTCTGTTAGGGCGCTATCTAGATCTGTCCAGGCAGTTTTCCAGTGCTGTCTAAATCCTTCAATTAGAAGTGTGGCGGTTTGGGCGATCGCCTCTTCTGCATCAGGCTGTAAATCAATAATTTCCATCCCGTCGTAGAACCAATAGCTAAAAGAATTAATCCTGTAAGCCCAACCGAACTGTGAATAGTGATTGCGAAAATGATGGATACGAATCGTTTAGTATTAGCCGTTGTATACATCTCAATGCTCCGACAGAGCAGTTCAACGGAGCAAGGGCAATCATGATCTACCTCTCAAACTGCTGGGCGTAGAAGCGGGCGTAGCGATCGCCCTTCTCCAACAACTCCCCATGCGTTCCTGATTCTACGACTCGCCCCTTTTCCAGTACCAGGATGCGATCGGCCCGGCGAACGGTGGCGAGGCGGTGAGCAATAATGAAGACCGTGCGATCGCGCATCAATCGTTCTAGAGCTTCCTGCACCAAGGCTTCAGATTCAGAATCCAGGGCAGAGGTCGCTTCGTCTAGGATCAGGATTTGAGGATTAAGTAAGACGGCACGAGCGATCGCCACTCGTTGTCGTTGTCCGCCTGACAGGTTTACGCCTCGTTCCCCAACCCAGGTTTGGTAGCCATCGGGAAATTGAGTGATGAACTGGTGGGCATTGGCAACTTTGGCAGCTTCCTGAACGGCTTTGAGGTCAAACTGGGGCTGACCAAAGGCAATGTTTTGGGCGATGGTGCCAGAAAAGAGGATGGTTTCCTGCGGCACAATGCCAATTTGACGGCGCAGACTGCGAAGCGTGACATCGCGGATGTCCGTGCCGTCGATCAGGATTTGTCCGACTTGGGGTTCGTAGAAGCGAGGCAGCAGATTTACTAACGTCGTTTTACCTGCACCAGAGGTGCCAACCAGGGCGATCGCTTCTCCTGGAAATGCCAGTAGGCTCAATTGCTGCAACACGGGCTGATCAGGTTTGTAGCTGAAGCTGACGTTGCGGTATTCCACCTTGCCGGTGACGGGAGGAAGGGCGATCGCGCCTGGTTTTTCGACTACCGCAGGGCGGAGGGCTAGCAGTTCAAAGATGCGATCGGAGGAAGCTTCCCCTTGCTTAAATTCGTTGTAGTTGTCGGTTAGGTGGGCGATCGGATCGATCAGCATGGCAACCGCAAACACGTAGCTGCCAAATTCTTCGCCTGTGAGGTTGTTCTGGGAAATTTGCCAGCCGCCCAACAATAGCAGCAGCAGCACGCTGAGGGCATACAGGAAACCCACAACCGGATATTGCACTGCTTTTAGCCAGGCAGCAGCGTATTTTGCCCGTCGATTTTTTTCAGCTTCCTGAGCAAAGCGCTCAATTTCATATTCCTCAGCGGCAAAGGCGCGAATCAATCGAATGCCGCTGAACACCTCAGTCAACTGAGAGGATAGATCTGAGATCAGGGTTTGGCTGCGGCGAGAGAAGACTAGCATTCGTTCGCCAAACCAACTGATCAACACACCCATGAGCGGCACGACAACCAAACTGGCGAGGGTAAGCTGCCAGTTGAGGTAAATCATGTAGCCGAAGACGGCAATAAGTTGCAAAACGCAGGGTGTGAAGTCATGAAAAATTTTGTTGACGACTTCTCCAACGCGATCGATGTCTTCGGTGAGGCGATAAGCCAAATCTCCCGTTTGAGAAGTTTCAAAGTAGCTAAGGCTCAGGGTTTGCAAGTGAGCGTAGACTCGCTTTCGCAGGTCAAGGGCGATCGCCAATGCCGCCTTCGCCATCTGAGAGTCTTGCCCGTATTGAGCAATTTTCTGCACTAAGAAAATGCCTGCCAGGACTCCGGAGAGCCGAGCGAGGGAGGGTACATTTCCCTGCACCAGAAAGCCCAAGGCTTCACCTGCTAGCCATGCCAAAATAGGCCAGCAGGCAGTAAACACCAGGGTGCAAAGTAGGGCTTGAGCGATCGCCCGCCAGTGGGGACGCAGGTAAGGCAACAGTTGCCAATAGCTAGAGCGAGTCTTCAACCGAGTAACCCAAACAGAATTGCGAAAACAGGAATGGGTTTAGGCTATCAGCTTTTGGTTGAACCAACTGCACATTTTAATTTGAGCAAGTTACCCACTTCTGCATCGCTTACTTGTGGGAAGCTTTCATACCAGAGCCCAACGCTGTAGAAAGGCTCTGGTGTCATTGCACAGACAACCTGGTCAACTTCAGCCTCCATATCGTGGCAGGTTTCAGCCGCGGCAACGGGTATAGCGACCACCAGACGAGCCGGATCTTGATGTCGAATAGCCATGATGGCCGCTCTCATGGTGGCTCCAGTTGCCAGTCCGTCGTCTACCACGATGACGGTAGCTCCATGCAAATTCAGAGGAGGGCGATCGCCCCGATACAGCTTTTCTCGCCGCTCCAATTCTCGCTGCTCACGTACGGTCGTCTTGTGGATTGCTGCCTCAAACAAACGGTGGTTTCGCACCACATCAGGATTGAGGACTCGTACACCACCCGAGGCGATCGCCCCCATAGCCAATTCCTCTTGCCCAGGTACGCCCAGCTTGCGGACTAACCACACGTCCAGGGGAGCGTTTAGCGCTTTTGCAATCTCAAAAGCAACGGGCACCCCACCTCGTGGCAAGGCTAAAACCAGCACATCTGAGCGATCTACATACTCTTTAAGCTGCTCTGCCAACAGTTGTCCTGCTGCAGTGCGATCTTTGAATAGCATTGTCTTTATCCCAACACTGCCTTCATTTTAGAAACCTGAAAGCCTCCTCTCCTCTGGCTAACGACTGAATACAGAGACAGGAATATCGAGTAAGACAAACCGTTTTGAAGATTACGCAACCTCAGGGGATCAAACGGGAATGTTAAATGGGATACTAATTCTTTAGTCAGTTGCTTTAGGAGATCGCCTCACTCTGAACCTTCTGTAAATCAGAAATAGACTGCTTGTAATGAGCGAAAATAGCAGAATCCTACTTCATGCTCATCAAAGAATCTTAGCTGTAAGAAATCCAATGAAGTCGTGTAAAGTTGGCTTTAGAGGTTGAAACATTTCTTTACAAGCCTTACAAATAGAGAGTGTGGTAATCCTGCCCAATCATTTTTAGTCAAAATGTGTAGCCTGGAGGCATGGGATCAAATACGGTGACTGGAGTTTCTGTACAAGCGCGGACTGTCTCAGCGATCCCCTGATGAGGTGGAGTTTGTGAAGGCAGCAGCGTTATTTTCCCGAACAGCCAAAGGAGAGTGGGCTATCTGTGATCCAACGCTTCAAACAAGACCTGAAAAATGACCTGATTGCAGGTTTGCTGGTGGTAATTCCGCTGGCGACTACAATTTGGCTAACCATCACCGTTGCAACTTGGGTGATCAATTTTTTGACGCAGATCCCCAAGCAGGTCAATCCCTTTAATGACCTCAACCCAATTTTAGGAAATCTGCTGAATCTGGTAGTTGGACTGGCTGTGCCGCTGCTTTGCATTCTGCTGATTGGCTTGATGGCGCGCAATATCGCTGGACGCTGGCTGCTCGATTTTGGGGAGCGGTTGTTGCAGGCGATTCCGCTGGCAGGTTCGGTTTATAAGACGCTAAAGCAACTGCTGGAAACGCTGCTCAAGGACACAAACGGCAAGTTTCGGCGGGTGATTTTGGTGGAATATCCTCGGCGTGGAATATGGGCGATCGCCTTCGTCACAGGCACTCTCAGTCCGCAAATTCAGCCTCAGTTTTCGGAGACAATGCTGAGCGTCTTTATTCCCACGACTCCAAACCCAACGACGGGTTGGTATGCGATTGTTCCAGAGCGAGACGCGGTTAATCTCTCGATGTCGATTGAAGATGCCTTCAAAGTCGTCATCTCAGGCGGAATTGTTGGACCTGGCTCATCTAGCGCCGCTCTTCCCCCTGCAAACTTTGAAGAGCGAAAGCTGGAACCTGTGCTGGAGCCGTTACCTGAGATGAAGCAAGAGGTGAAACGGCAAACCTATTCCGTGCTTCCCTCTGAGGAAGACTAGGGATGAGTAGGTTGGGTGGAGCTTGGCGAAACCCAACACTACCAGGAATTGTGCCTTGTTGGGTTCCGCTGTGCTACACCCAACCTACGGTTTTTCTCGACGTGCTAGTAAGTTGGGTTTTATGCCTCAACCCAACCTACAATCTTTCTGATTAGACTTTTATTGAACCTTGCTAATTAATTTGCTATGCAAGCCCGCCGAATTGCCCGTGAACTGGCTCTCTTGAGCATTAGCCAACTTTCTGCCAAGCAGGAGCGCCTGCAAGCCCAGCAGTTGCAAAGTATTGTCTTAGCGGCGGTACGCACGCTGACCACAGAACTCCATGATTTGCTAGAAACCGCGTCAGCAGAGCTAAAGCGGAGTAGCGATCGCCTCCTCTCTAGTGAAACGCGGACGAGCGACTTGCAAAGTGCAAAGGTAATGGTGAATGAGTCCATTGATTTGACGCAGACTGCAATCAATCGTCTGGGTGCAGCAGTTGAGCTACCCGAATTTATTCAGCTTGCCAATCAGCAAGAAGTTAGAGCTTATGCGATGGAGCTGTTGAGCAACGTGCAGGCTCATCGTGAGGAGATTGACCAGCGGTTAGGAGAAGCGATGGTTTCGTGGCAGGTCAACCGTCTACCTCGAATTGATCGGGATATTTTGCGAATTGCGTTGACCGAAATGCTGTTTTTGGGGGTGCCCGATCGCGTTGCGATCAACGAGGCGGTTGAGTTGGCAAAGCGTTACAGCGGTGAAGAGGGTTATCGGTTTGTCAACGGTGTGCTGCGGCGAGTGAGTGAGCAGGCTAAGGATGAGCCGCTGGTTGAGACAGAGTAGCTCTTATAGGCTCGATATTCACCTTGATATTCATCTTGATATTCACAAAGCGCAGAGGCAAAAGGTATTGCGTCCCTGGGCTTTTGCTTGATAGAGCGCTCCGTCGGAAATAGCAACCAGGGCATCTGGCAAGACCTGCTGCACAGGAACGGTAGTAGCAATTCCAATGCTGACAGTGAGGTAGGGGGAAACGGGCGATCGCCTATGTTCAAGCTGGAGTTGTTGAACTCTTGATTGAATGAATTCGGCAATCTGGACAGCTCCCTCAGCGGTGGTATTGGGCAGAATGACAGCAAATTCTTCACCCCCGTAGCGAGATACCAGATCGCCAGGACGTTTTAAGATTTCGGCGATCGCTTGGGCAATTTGGCGAAGGCACTGATCCCCAGCAATGTGTCCATAGGTGTCGTTGTAGAGCTTGAAGTAATCGATATCGCATAGCAAGAGTGACAGTGAGGCTTCTTCGCGGGTCAGCCGATTCCACTCACGCTGGAGGTGTTCGTCAAAACCGCGACGATTGGCAATTTGGGTTAGTCCATCCAAATTGGCAAGATGGTGTAGCTCTCGATTTGCCTCTTCTAGCGCCAGGATAATTTGTTTGCGATCGCTGATATCTTGTCCAATCCCGATGTTGCTGCCATCAGACAGCTTTACATTGGCCCAGGTTGTCTCAATCACTCTGCCCGATCGCGTGCGAATTCTAAAGTCTCTCCAACGGCGATCAGCTAGCTGAATAGAATCCATCACCTGCTGACGATATTCTGGGTCAGGATAGAATTCTGCCATTGGGTTATGACGTTCTCTTAATTCTTCAACGCTCCAGCCTAAGACCGTTTCAAACTCATGATTTGCCCAAATTAGCTGACCCTCAGCCGAGAAAAACGTCAGCATGACGGGTACATTATCGAAAATGGTGCGGAGCATTTCTTGCTGTTTCAGCAAAGTCTCTTCTATAGCTTTTTGCTCAGTTACATCTTCTGAGATGCCAACGTGCCGGAGGAGGTGACCCTGCTGATCAAAAATTGGAAAAGTCCGGGCAAAAATCCAATGAACAGAGTCATCCGGTTTGACAATTCGATATTCCTTTGAAGTTCGCTGTCCTAGCTGCTGCTCAGACAGGGTTGCTAAGACAAGCTCACGGTCATCTGGGTGAACCAAGTTTATCCAGCCTTGAGGTTCGCTGTAGAGGCGCTCGCGACTACTACCATAAATCTCCTCAAAGGCAGAGCTAGTATAAAGGGTTTGAGTTGCATCAGCGGTTTCAACAAAGAAAACATCGTGGATATTCTCTGTGATTTCGCGAAACTGTTTTTCGCTTTCTTGAAGTGCCAGATCAAGCTGCTTGCGTTTAGTGATGTCGGTTGCAACGGTCGTCACAACCCAAGAATTTGTTGCCTCATCCCAACGAGAAGACAGATTGGATGAGATCCAGCGGAGTCTTCCATCTGGGTGGAGAAATCGATATTCTGCTGTAGCTACCCGTTCAGCAGTAATTTCTTCAAACAAAGGAACCAGGATATTTTCTTGATCCTCAGGGTCTACGTTTGCCGCCCATAGGTCAGGGTTTGCCATTAACTCCTGATTGCTGTAGCCAAAAATCGCTTCGCAGCCCAAAGAGATGTAATCGTATTTCCAGGTTTTGTCAGGAAATACGCGAAAACTGGTGATTGAGGCGATCGCGCTATCAATTAGGTCGCTAAGTTTGGTTTGGGTTGCTTGTAGGGCAAGTTCAAGCTGCTTGCGATTGGTAATGTCAATCTCAATAGAAGTGACAATCCAGGAATCAGTCGTTTCATCGCGCTGTGAGGTAAAGCTCACCGCAATCCAGCGGAGGTTCCCGGCTTTGTCTCGAAAGCGATATTCTGCTTGAGAGGAACGTTCAGCAAAAATGTCTTCAAACAATGGTGCCAGCACAGTTTCCCAATCTTCTGGCACAACTTCTGAGTAGAAGAGGTCAGGGTTTGCCATAATTTCCTGCTGGGTGTAGCCATAGACTGCCTCACAGCTTTGGGAAATGTAATCGCATTGCCAGGTACGGTCGGCAAAGATGCGAAACTGCATGATTGAGGCGATCGCACACTTGAGGATATTGTTTACATTGGTTTCAGAAGCTTGCAGGGCGAGTTCAAGCTGTTTGCGCTCTGTGATGTCAGTGTCTACTGCCGTTACCCTCCAGTAATCTGCTTCATGGCGGGCAATAGCTGTGCTGCGAATCCAGCGCAATGAACCATCTTTATGCTGAAAGCGATATTCTTTGTGAGCGATCTGCTTGGTAAATAAAGCGTCAAAAGCCGGAATGATTACCGTTTGCTGATCTTCTAGCGGAACGCGGGAGATCCAGAGGGTGTGATTTGCCATCAGTTCTGCTGGAGTGTAGCCAAAGATCGTTTCACAGCCTGCGGAAAAGTAATCATACTGCCAGGTTCGGTCAGGAAATAGGCGAAAGCTGAGGATCGAGGCGATCGCACTATTGAGAATGCTACCTAGTTTTGCTTCAGAAGCTTGCAGCGCTAACTCAAGCTGTTTACGTTCAGTAATGTCTTCGATTACGCAAATTGCATAAAGGGGAGTTTCTGCTTCGTCGCGCAGGAGAGATACAGTTACGTTTGTCCAACAAACATGTTTGTCCTTACAGATGTATCGCTTCTCCAGTGAAAAAGCTGGAATTTCACCTGTCATTAATTGCTGGAAATGTTCTAGCGTTTTGTCTAGATCATCGGGATAGGTAACTTCGTGAAAAGTTAGCTCTAGAAGTTCTGCTTTGGAGTAGCCTAAAATTTCGCAATACCGCGAGTTTGCGTTGAGATATTTTCCCGTCAACGATATTTCACCAATTCCAACGGCTGCTTGCTCAAAGATCGCGCGAAAGCGAATTACATTTTCTCGAATGATGGCTTCGGTCTGTTTGCGATCGGTAATATCTAAAACCGTACCAAACAGCTTAACCACATTTCCCCGGTCATTGAGGGTGACTTCTCCTCTGGCTTCTACATAGCGAATTGAGCCGTCGGGTCGAATGATTCGGTGATCGATTTGATAGGGCGCTCCTTCGGCAAGGGTGCGATTGTCGGCTTGTTGAACTTTTTCTAAATCGTCTGGGTGAATAAACTGCTGGAGCATTTCAGCCCGTGTTGGTCTGGGTTGGTTGGGGTCAAGCCCAAAGATGCGAAACAGTTCTTCTGACCAACTGCCGCTGAAGTTTTCGATATCAACTTCCCAACTGCCGACGTGAACCACTCGCTGAGCCGCAAGTAGGGCCGTTTCACTCTGGCGCAGTTTTGTTTCTGCCAGTTTGCGATCGCTCACGTCAGCAATAAATCCAATTACCCTGACCAATTCTCCAGAGCTATCGGTAAAAAATCGGCTTTTGTCTTCGATCCAGATGTACGTTCCGTCTTGACGGCGAATTTGGTATTCCGCCAGGTAAGAATCGTCCTGGGCGATCGCATTCTCAATTTCAGACCGCAAAATCTCGGGATGTTCTGGGTCGAGCAGTTCCATCCAACCATCCAGGGTTTGTGGCATCTCGGCAATGGTGTAGCCCAAAATTTCTTTTGTGTTGGGCCCCCAAGTAATGCGTTCAGCATTAATATCCCATTCATACAGGATTTGCCCGCTGGCTTGACCTGCTGCTTCGTAGCGGGTTCTCCATTCAGTTAACTCTGTGAGGTACTGTTGCTGAAGCGTAAATCGTTCTTGTAAGAGTCTTTCAACCAGTTTGCGATCGCTAATGTTGCGCCGAATTGCTAAAACGCAGGCTTGACCATCCAGGTCCATCACCTCGGCGGAAAGCAGGATAGTTTTCGTTTCTCCAGACGCAGTTTTGATGTTGAATTCGAGGTTGTCAACGGTGCCTGCTCGCTCAAGCTGCTCTTTGAAAAGCGATCGCTCTTCTGGAGATTGCCAAAAGTTGAGTTCTGTTGTGGTGCGTCCAACCGTTTCCTCATGGCTGAAGCCGTAAAAATCCAGGAAGCTATCGTTTACTTCTACAATCCGCCCTTCTGCCAGAGTCGTAATCGTCATCGGGTCAGGGCTATATTGAAAAACTTTAGTAAATTTGGTTTCTGACTCCTGAAGGGCAGCTTTAACCTCCTCAAAAGAGTTTTGCAACCGCTGCGCCATCTGGTTGAAAGCCTGAGCCATCGTCTCCAGTTCGCGGATTTGAAGACGGGTGGGAATCTGCTGGTCTTCGCCATCAGCGATCGCTTTTGACGCTTTGCTGAGCTGCACAATGGGTTTAACCACCAGGCAGGCAAAGACCAGGCTGAGGGCGATCGCTCCTACTAAAGTAATCAAACCAAGCAGTAGAGCAGTAAAGAGGTCAATTTGCTGATTACTGCTCCAGGAGAGAAAATAAATTGTCCCCGTTGCCGTCATGATCCCCAGCACGAAGGGTGCTACTAAAACAAGCTGAAGGGGCACTTGGTAGTGACGTAGTTTAGATTGCCAACTCTGAGAACCGGCACGGAGACTAACGATTGGCATTGGTGATTCCCCGGAATCAGGCAAGGTTACTATTTTGAGGTAGATAGCAATTGCACCTATTGCGATTCATTCATTTTCAGCTGACCGCGCTCCTCACCTGTATCTATCGCAATCCTAAACGGGTTGTAGAAGCACACTCTGGGTAATTGCTCTGGCTACTGAAAGAATTGCACCACGGAATTAGTCAATCGGCCGCTCAAGGTTGCTATGGTTATTATGCTTTGCCAACCCCTTTGACCAATGTTTGAATTATCTAGGATTTGTACACAGCTCAATTCATACTCACCCCATCATGCCATTGGGTCTTAAGTGTTAAGAAACTTCAGTTATATTTGGTAACACATCGTTTATGACTTGCAATAAAAATTAAGAGCAGATGTATAACGCAACACAAAATTTTTATTGATGGCCGTTCTATTCGATCGCGGATTTTATGAGTTAAAAGCTTCGTTTGGGTTATGCAAAAGTTGATCTGACTAAACCGTTACTAACAGTTTGCTCAACAAATAATGCTTCAGTATATACGAGGATGTTTGAGAAGTAGGTAATGCCTTGCGTGAGTCGAAGCATTCGTCCAGCAATATTTGGAATAACGAAAAATCGTTGCTCAAAGGATTTTCCCCTACGAATCTCTCGGACAGATTAAGGCTTTTCAAATACTCTCTAAAGCTCCGACAGGTGCAATTTGCTTACTTGCCGATCGCTTCCGCTTCGCTCCCAAGACTCTGAATAAAAGGGGCGATCGCTTCAACAAATTCTGTAGTTGATTCGTAAGGCAACACGTTACGACCTGCTAGCTGAATGCCTTGAGCATGAGGTAGCCGTTTCAGGTAGTCTGCCATGCGCTGCTCTGGTGTTTCTGCTTGTCCAGAGCGGCTGATGCTGGAGGCGGTGTTGCCAATGACGACCAGGGTGGGTTGAGTGAGGTGAGCGATCGCCTGCTCGTAATTTTTACGCCAAAAACCTGCCAAAAATGAAAAAACAGCGTGGCGGCTCTCCGGATCTTTTGCCCCAGCAATTAGCTCATCCAGCCATTCTGCATCGACTGCATCGGCAGTGGCAAAAAGTTGTTTGGTGGAAAAAGAACGCAAAAACTCGCGCCGTCGAGCATAGCGATAAAAAGCATTACCTAGCGGTGAGTCAAATAGATTCCAGCTTAATTTTTGCTGCCAGGGTGAGGTTGCCTGAGTCATCACTTTCCAGGCAGGTGGGCCAGCCAAAATCAGCCCCCGAACCAGGTTAGACGAATTGGACTGAGGTGAAGCCTGTAATTGGGTGAGGGCGATCGCCACTGGCAGCAGCGCCCCTTGGACTACCACTACCACGGGTTGCTGTACCACCGTTTGCAAAAAGTGCTGAAGCTGAGCTGCCCAATCTTCAGGTGTGTAGGCGACGTGGGGCAGAGCGCTTTCCCCGCAGCCCAGCAGATCAGGCAGGTACAGCGAATTGGGCTGACCCTCAAACCAGCTTTGGCAGAACCGATCCCAAAAGCGTCGGGACAGACCCACCCCAATCGGATGAATTAGCAATAACGGAATTTGTCCAGCATCAACTCCCGCCCTACGAGTCTGAACTTCATAGGCACAGCGGAAGCCTTGCCAGTCATAATACTGAGTTGATGCTGGGGTAATTACCTTCATCCAAAAACCGGGTATAGCACCAGACACAACATTGCCAGGATGCCACCAATCGTGTAGAACCAGGCAACAATCTGTGTCTCTGACCAGCCCGTCAGTTCTAAATGGTGATGGAGTGGAGCCATTTTGAGCAGACGTTTGCCGATGCCGTTTGCATCTTTGGTGGCTTTGTAGTAGCTAACCTGAGCAATGACTGAAAGGGTTTCGACAAAGAAAATGCCGCTAAGAATGAGTAACCCTAGCAAATTGTTGCTGAGCAGAGCGACGGATGCGAGTGCGCCCCCCAATGCCAGAGAGCCTGTGTCGCCCATAAATACACTGGCAGGATTGCGGTTGTAGGACAGGAAGCCGAGACAGCTACCGCTCATGCAGGCACAAAACACCATCAGTGCGGGAGAAGTTGGAGCCGCTAATACGCCTAGCCCCAATAGAGCGATCGCACCTGTGCCAGCCGCCAGTCCATCTAACCCATCGGTGAGATTGGTGGCATTACTTTCGGCAACGAGCGCAAACCAGCCCAAGGGAAACAGCAAAAAGCCCAACGGCAAAGAAAATCCGAAGGGCAGCGCTAGGTTTGTGATGCTAAAGGGTTGGCTCCACAGCAGCCAGAGGCAAAACAGACCGCCAAAGCCGATTTGCAAAGCGAGCTTGAGCTTGGGAGAAATGCCTTTGTTGGAGCGGCGACGTAAAATTTGCCAATCGTCGAGCCAACCAATTGCCGCATAGGAGAGAGTGAGTGCAGAGACAGCGACGACTTCCGAGGCAAAGCCTGACCAGAGCAGGGCGATCGCCACCCCAACGGGGACAAAGAAGATGCCGCCCATCGTTGGCGTTCCCGCCTTTTTCAAATGGGCTTGAGGTCCATCTTCACGAATGACCTGCCCTGCCTTTAGTTGTCGTAAGAGCGGAATCGCCCAGTATCCGAGGGCTGCGGTTGCTAGGGTACAGACCCAAAGTGGGGCTGTTAAAGAAGCTCCTAAACCGAGCGATCGCCCCGCCAACCAATCTAGCCAAAGAGATGCACCGCTGAGAGCAATGCTTAAACTCAAAAACAAACCCACGCCGGAAAACCCTACGGGCTTGTCAGAAAATAGCTTAGCGTCCACAACTGTCTCACTTCACTCCACACCAGGTATATCCAAAGACTTACAAATTGCCTCTGGTTCATCAGGATCAAACTTTGTGAGTTGATCCAGCTTAATCGTTCTTTACCACTGCCGGGATTATCCCTCAATCTGTGTTAATCGTCTAGCTCTACTACATCATCATCGTCATCATCATCAAAGCTGCTATCATCGCCTGCCATCAGTTCATTGATTTCTTCTTCTTCTTCACGATAGTCCGGCTCTTGCACTTCACGGGCTAGGAGCCGACCTGTTCCCTCGAGCCAATCTAAAATTGAGGCATCCTGCTGAGGTGGAATTACAGGAGCGGGTTGACTACGAGGATATTGACGAAGCGCGGGATTGTACATACTACTTAGCAAATGTTGGTAATAGATTAAATCACTACACAATCGAACTCTTGGGCAACTCCCTCATTGGAATGAGGAAATTCAGATGGCAACTGCTAGATCTTAGAGTCAAGCTTCTAAGATGTGGGTGAAACCTCAGCGTAGGTAAAACCTTATATAGATGAAGTTTTAGTAAACGGTTGATCAACCGCCCTACCCCTGCTTAGTACGCCTGATAGTGCTAGCTCAAATTTCATCTTAGGTCAAGAAAGTTGTCAAGACATCTTTAGGTTGAAATTGGCGGGTTGTGTCTTACTCAAAGCGAAATGGTTTAAACAATCCATCGTTAAACAGTTAAGAACTCAACAAGCGGTATTGAAATAACTGGAATTTCTAGCGTTCAAATTTCTCACGATTACATCTTATGTGGAGGTCAATTAAATGATTGCGAAAGCTAAGCTGCTGGAGGCGATCGCGGGTAAAAATCGAGGTTTGCTGACGACCGAATCAGACAAGCAAGCCATTTTATCTGTTATTGCTCAGGTAGAAGACCAGAACCCTAACCCACGCCCCCTTCAAGTGCCCAACAAGCTTGACGGTAATTGGCGATTGCTTTACACCACCAGTCAGGATCTATTGAGAATCGAGCAATTACCTTTGTTTAAGCTGGGACAAATTTATCAATATGTTCGGGCGAGAGAAGCGAAGATCTACAACATTGCTGAAGTCTACGGGGTGCCTTATCTGGAAGGCTTGGTGAGTGTTGCGGCTCGGTTTGAGGCGGTGAGCGATCGCCGCGTTCAGGTGAAATTTGAGCGATCGATTCTAGGGTTGCAACGCCTAATTGACTATCAGTCTCCCGTTCACTTTATTGAGGCGATCGAGGCAGGTCAGAAATTTGCGGCGATCGACTTCAATATCACCAACCGAGATCAGCAAGGCTGGCTAGACATTACCTACCTGGATGACGATCTGCGGATTGGGCGAGGGAATGAGGGCAGTGTATTTGTGCTGACCAAAAATTAATCCGTCTGAAATATTTGCTGGGAACATTTGCCAGGAACATTTGCCGAACGCTATGCTCATCCGCCTGTCTCAAGCTCAGCTCAACTTGCTAGAAACCTGCCCCCGCAAGTTTCAGCAGGTTTACCTCGATCAGCTGGGTACTCCAATCGCCTCAGAACAGCAAGATCAGATGAACTGGGGCAGCCGGTTTCACCTGCTGATGCAGCAGCGTGAATTGGGACTACCCCTGCTGACGGACACGACCGATCCGTTGCTGCAAAACTCGGTAGATGCATTCATTCAGGCTGCACCAGAGCTATTTCAACAGCAAGCGGTTTTTCGCCAGAGTGAACATCGTCGTACCCTGGAGCTTGAGGGCTATTTGCTGACGGTGGTGTATGACCTGCTGATTCTCAACCCGCAGCAGGCGCAAATTTTAGACTGGAAAACCTACCCTCTGCCTCAAAACCAGCGTTGGCTGGCAGAAAGTTGGCAGACTCGGCTATACCCCTTTGTGTTGGCAGAGACCAGTGACTATTCACCCGAAGACATTTCGATTACCTACTGGTTTGTGCGGGCAACCCAATCCGCTTCAGAGACATCAGACTCAGAGATATCAAACTTAAAGACAAGTGAGACAAAACTTCAACCACAAAGTCTGAGATTTAACTACAGCACTAGCCAACATCAGGCAATTCGCTCAAAGTTGGGGGGTCTACTGGATCAACTGACCGCATGGCTGAAGGACTATCAGGCAGGAACGCCGTTTCCACAAGTAGAAGCGGCTGAAGATCAGTGTGGGTTTTGTACTTTCGATGTTCGCTGCCAACGTCATCAGCCCGAGACCCCCGTTTCTGAGGAATTGCTTACCCTCGCCGAGATTCAAGAAGTGGCGCTGTGAAATCTCAATACATAAAACCGCTTCCGAGTAAAGATTCGACCTATAAAAATTTGCAAACCTTAAGATTAGTTGTTACATTGCAAGCAACCCACCTCCTCGCGGTAGCTCCTCATGAAATTCTTCGGTATTCTCCCAACTCCTCCGTCACTCAAGTCCCGATCGCGTGTGCACGACCTTAAGGCTCGTTTGGATTGGGGAGAGCCTGCGTTGACGATTGTTGATGTGCGCGATCGCACTCAATTCAACTCGCACCACATCATGGGGGCAGTTTGTATGCCCATTCACGAGTTGACTCACCGTGCCATGACAAGCTTAGAGCTTGACCGCGATATCTACATTTACGGCGAAACAGACGATGAAACGGTTGAGGCTGCGGCACAGCTCCGGCAAGCAGGCTATAGAAACATTTCTGAACTGAGAGGCGGGGTAGCAGCCTGGAAGGCGGTTGGTTATCCAATCGAGTCTGCTGCGTTGCTCCTGTCTGCTTAAACCTATACAAGTTGAGTGGGTTGAGGGGTGTACCCCCTCGACCTATTTAGAATTGCTATAGTGACCCTCGTTTGCAGCGAGTAAGATGAGATGAGGTTTTAGCTAACTCAGTTTCAGTTGATGAGCCAGACTGTTTGGATTGCAAGGCACGGAAACCGTCAGGACTTTGTTGACTCTAGCTGGCATCGCACTGCTGAACGACCCTTTGATCCGGGGCTTTCTGCTGATGGAATTTTGCAGGCAAAAGAGCTAGGAAAGCGCCTTCAAGGGGAAAAGATTGTCCACATTTTTGCCTCCCCTTTTTTACGCACGATAGAAACTGCTCACTATGTCGCAGAAGCGTTAGACCTTTCTATCAAGGTTGAGTCTGGGCTGAGTGAGTTTCTTAACCCTAATTGGTTTTTTTCAACGCCTGAATGTTTAACGATTGACTCCCTATCCCAACTGTTTCCGAGAGTCGATCGCAGCTATATTTCCCGCGTCATTGCCGAGTTTCCTGAAACAGAGCAGACGGCTTTGCGGCGGGCAGGAAAAGTTGCTCGACACTTGGCGACTGAGTTTCCGCAAAACCTTCTGCTGGTAGGACATGGAGCTTCTGTCTTGGGGGCAACTAGAGGGTTGCTAGAAGACCCCGTTCACGTCAGTTGTCCACTTTGCGGACTGTTCAAGCTGGTCAAGCAGGGGGATGAATGGCTGATGGAGTTGAGCGGTGATGTCTCTCATCTCAGCCGAACTGAGCAAAATATTCGCTACATCTGATTTAACGGCTGCAAATCCCTGTAAATTTGCTGAAGAACTGCCTCAAGAACGAGACTGTGAGAGACAGCGGAAATTAAACTGTTATTGACAATGGGTTAAGTTCTGAAAACATGACACAACTACTGGCAGGGGATATCGGCGGCACTAAAACTATCTTGCGGTTGGTAGCGCAGGTTGGTGCGACAGCGGCAACCGCAAAACTGCATACTCTTTATGAAGCCCGCTATTCCAGCCCAGAATTTCCTGACTTAGCGCCGATGGTACGCAAGTTCTTGAGTACGGCGCAGCAGGAGTTGGGAGAGGAGCCTAACCCCAAAAAGGCTTGCTTTGCGATCGCCGGTCCCGTAGTTAACGATACGTCTGCCCTGACTAACCTGACCTGGTCACTTGATGCTAGACGGCTAGAGAAGGAGTTGGCGATCGCCAGTATCACTTTAATCAATGACTTTGTTGCAGTTGGCTACGGCATTTTGGGTTTAGAGGAATCAGATTTGCATACGCTTCAGGAGGTTGAGCCTGTAGCAGATGCACCGATCGCTGTTTTAGGGGCGGGAACGGGTTTAGGAGAGGGCTTTTTGCTGAAGCAGCCAGATGGCTATCACGTCTACCCTTCCGAAGGCGGTCATGCAGATTTTGCTCCTCGCTCTGAACTGGAGTTTCAACTGTTGAAATACCTGTTGGATAAGCACGATATTCAACGAATCTCGGTTGAGCGAGTGGTGTCTGGTCAGGGAATTGTTTCGATTTACCAGTTTTTGCGCGATCGCCAGTACGCTGAGGAATCTCCCAAGGTTGGCGATGTGATCCGCAAATGGGAAGGCGAGAAAGGGCTGAGTGAAAAGACGGTCGATCCGGCAGCGGCGATTTCAATGGCAGCTTTGGAAGGAAGCGATCGCCTCTCCGTTCAAACGATGGAAATTTTTGTTGCTGCTTACGGGGCAGAGGCAGGCAATCTGGCCTTGAAACTGTTGCCCAATGGTGGACTCTATTTAGCAGGCGGAATTGCTGCTAAAAACCTCAGCTTGATGCAAGATGGTACCTTCCTCAAAGCCTTTTTGGATAAGGGCCGGGTCAGTCCATTGCTAAAAAAGGTGCCGATTCACATCATTCTCGATCCCCATGTGGGGTTGGTGGGTGCGGCTGTGCGAGCGGCTCAGCTTTAAGTGAGTGATCAGTGATTGGATCTCCTCCATTCAGGTGATGCAAGTGGAGGAGGTGCGATCGCCATTACAAAATGTAATTTATTTAACAGATCGCCGTTATTCAAATCCTTGGGATGTCATGTCAGAAGACACTAGGGATTGGCTTGATGGTGGGTGGTAGTGCATGGAAGGGGTGAATCAAAGAATGGCTATGGGTCGCAATGCACTCACCGTCTATTCAAAATCAAGAATTCTATCTGAACTTTGGGCCTGTTTGCTGCTGTCAGTGCCTCTTGCCGCAGCGCAGCTATCTCAAGCGGGGACTGCCTTTATCGATACGGTGATGATGGGTTTGCTGGGCAGCCAAACTTTGGCCGCAGGCGGTTTGGGAGCAGTTGTTTTTTCTACTTTGCTGCTGATCTGTACCGGGGTTGTCTCGGCAGTAGGTCCACTGGTTGCAGAAGCTTACGGGGCGGGTAATACCAAGGCGATCGGACGAATTGCCCAACAAGGAATATGGCTATCGCTGGTGCTGTCGCTTCCCTGTATTCTACTGATCTGGAATGGAGATTCGCTCTTGCTGATTCTAGGACAGGAGCCAGACAACGCGATTTTGGCGGGGTCTTACTTAAGAGCAGTAATGTGGGGATTCTTTCCGGCGATCGCTTTTGCTAGCCTCAAAAACTTTGTTGCTGCGCTTTCACGTCCCCGTTCTGTGATGGTGATCATGCTCTGTGGGCTAGTCTTCAACGGTATCGGCAACTATGTGCTGATGTTTGGCAAACTCGGCTTTCCAGCGTTAGGTTTAGCGGGAATTGGTTGGGCTAGCAGCATTTCTCTTTGGGGTATGTTCATCGCGCTGGTTAGCTTTATTTTGAGCCAGCGGTTTTTTGCGGTCTATCAAGTTTTCCACCGTGTCCGGTTTGAAGGCGCTGTTTTTTGGGAATTGGTGCAGACAGGTTGGCCGATTGGCGTGCTGTTTGGGGTTGAAACCGGGCTGTTTGCCATTACTGCTTTTTTGATGGGGCATCTGGGTACAACGACTCTGGCAGCACACCAAATTGCTCTGCAAACCGCCGCTTTAACGTTTATGATTCCGCTGGGAGTTTCCTATGCTACGACCGTACGAGTTGGACAACTGGTTGGGCAGGGTGACCCGCAAGGAGCAAGGCTGGCTGCTTACGTTGGGCTGGGATTGGGCGGTACGTTTATGAGTATGATGGCGATCGCCTTTTGGATTTTCCCGGAAGCGATTACCTCGGTTTACATTGACGTTCGCGACCCGGGAAACGCCGCTGTGGTGCAAGTAGCAAAAGCGCTGCTGGGCGTTGCGGCAATGTTTCAGCTTATAGACGGAATTCAGATCATTGCAGCAGGCGCGCTGCGCGGCTTAAAAGATACTCGCACGCCAATGCTAATTGGCATTTTCTCCTACTGGGTTGTAGGGTTAATCAGCGGCTACGTGCTAGGCTTTCAACTCAATTTAGATGGTGTTGGATTGTGGTGGGGGTTAGCTCTGGGCTTGCTTAGTGCCTCTGTGATTTTTACCTGGCGATTTAATGTTCTAATTGCTCAATTGATTCGGCGATCGCCCACTCCAAGTCCAGTTGCTCACTGTAGGTGATAACGCAAAACAAACGTAATAGCGCAGCAGGTCTAAGGCGTTGGGTTCCGCTCTGCTCCACTCAACCTACGGTATCATCTGTCATTTGCGTAGGTTGAGTGAAGTGCAACGAAACCCAACACCTTGCTTGAAGCACCAGTAGGACGATCTAAAGAGTATTAACTTGTGCTCATTTGATGAGTAATAAGATAGGCAAAGCTTGCTCGTCTTAAGTCAGATCTTGCCTAACTTCAGGTGTATCTCGCTTGCCTGCAAACATCCCTGTCCCTTTCAGCACATCCAGGAAGGTGAGTACAGCAGGCGAAAAAAGCACATTCGAGAGAACGGCTGCACCAATGATTCTGACTAGAGGAACGGGCAGCGACCTGACCTGAACGCCTTCTGGAATCGGCAAAGCTGCTAAACGAGGCAAAATTGCCGCGCCTAATCCCTGAGCTACCATGCTGACAATGGTGGAATCTTCCTTAATTTCGTAAGCGACTTTGAGCGACTGTCCCCACTCAAGCCAGTGATCGCGAACGGCTGAGGTACATTCAGCATAGTTGTACAGGATGAAGGAGTGCATTGATAACTCCTCCCAAGTTAGTGTTTTGGGCAACGGTTCTGCGGATTGAGGCAACAGCACAACATACTCATCTCTGGCGATTTCCCAGGTATCAAACTCTTCGGAACGAGGAAGAGGGACGAGTCCGATATCGACCTGCCCTTCTCGCAATGCCTGCTCAACTCCGGTTGGATCGTCCTCTGTGAGTGTTACTTCCACCGATGGAAAGCGATGACTGAAGCGGGCAATTTTTGGCGGCAATAGGTGAGTGGCAGCGCTGCGAAAGGAGGCGATGCGGACTCGTCCACCATGTAGCCCTTTTTCTAGATTAATTTCATGCTCGATGTCTTCTCGCGCCTGCACGATTTGACGGGCGTAGTGCAGGACGCGATCGCCAATCAACGTCGGACGTGCGCCAAAGCGACCGCGTGAGAGCAGGGAAACGCCCAGCTCTTCTTCGAGGGAGGCGATCGCCCGACTCACTGCCGACTGCGAAATATCCAGGTTCAAAGCTGCTGTAGAGAAATTACCGTATTCCACAACCGCCAGAAAAATTTGTAAATGGGCAATGTTCATCGAATTCATCTATGAATCCATCTATTCAGATTCTGCATAGACACGAACCGTTATCGGTTTTGATCCACAGCATGACTCAAAGTTAAGGTACGAAAAGCTGATGAATAGCTCATCCAACACGCTGGTTTCTCAAGACTGAACCTATGTTTGAATTGCTGCCTTACCAAAAGTTTCGCGATACCCCAAGCGTTCGTTTCTTTAACATTACGATCGCTAATTCTAATGCACGAGATCTAGTTTTTCATGAAGGGCCCGCCATTAGCCCAAACAACAGCCCCACTGGACACTGGCAGTTTTATCTCCATCCCCATCAGGAAGATAATTTGCTGGCGTTGACAGGCGGACGAACCTTTTACCTGGTCAACTTTGAGTGGAAACATCCCTTTCACATTGTCCGGTTAGAAGCAAACCGTGAAATTTTGCGAATTCCCCCCGGCACCTTCCATCGCTCTGAGTCTGACCCCAAGGGTTCACTTGTGTTGAATCAAGCTGTTCGCACCCAGAATGCAACCGTCGAGCGGGAATTCCGGGTTTACAACAGCAGTGAAATTCCGCGTCTGCGCTGGGTTACGTCTCAGTCTGCTCCGCCACCAATCCTGCATGGTTTTGAGGAATTTCATCAGAGAGTTGCCTGACGGTTATTGCCGATACGGTAATACAAATTCTCTAAAATAAGGCAACAGATCGGGTAGGGGCGTTTCGCAAAACGCCCCTACAGTTGTTTGCAGAATTTACTCTATGCGACTCAAATCAAATTGGGATAACAGTTTCAACTTAGCAGCAGTAGATGACCTTAAATTCACCACTGGCGGCTCTTATTTGCCTGCTGTGTGGAGGTTAGAGATGCGAAAGCTATAGGCTTTGTAGCAGGGTTTGTGTATCAATTACTGTTGCATATTCTTGATGCATGTTAGCTAAGGAAAGGGCATGAACCTGCTCGGCTGGGTGCAACTTCTGCTCTAGATCCATCTTGTCAAACGTCGCTGTGGCATCTGAAACAACGTATGTATCAAAGCCAAGATTGCCTGCTACTCTAACTGTTGTCTCAACAGAGTTGTTTGTGATCACACCTGTCACAACTAAGGTTTGATAGCCACTGTTTCTTAACCAATGCTCTAAATCAGTGCCAATAAAAGCGCAATTCACCTGTTTGCTAACAATTTTTTCACCTGCATTGGGAAGCACAGGGTCTTTGAAGTCACATCCTTCCTGTCCTGGACGATAAGTTGAGTCTGGTTCGACTGAAAGGTGACGAACATGAACCCCTGGGCGCTGAGTTTCACGCCAAGCCATTAGCAACTGTGCAATATTTGCCTCAGCTTGCTTGTTGTTACGTCGTCCCCAGCTAGGATGATCGATCGCCTTTTGCACATCAATGATGATGAGGACTGCGTTGGGTGGAATGTGCGTCAATTTAGCTTTCACCTACATGAGTATACTCATAGTTAATTCTGCAACAGCCAGACGCTCTCTTTCACATCATATTTTCCTTTCAATCCACCAACAACATCAGTACTTGAGATAAGAGACAAACTGTAGCTGTCGCTGTAGTGTTTGTTTACTTCTTCTTGGCTGATTGAAAATGGAGGTCCTTCCATCAGGCTTTGGTCGTACTCGCAAGTCACCAATAACTGTGGCGCTTTATCCGTAATCTCCATTAGGTGTGCGGTATATCGCTTGCGCACTTCTTCCGGTAAAGCGATCAAAGCTGCTCTGTCATAGATTGCATCTACTGAACCTAGAGTTTTGCCAGATACATCAAAGATATCGCCCACAAAGATGTCGATGTCTTTAGCGCTATACAGACTTACTTCTCCGACTCTTGATATTTTTGGACTCACTTTGAGTTCTTCAAACAGTTGCTCAATTGCCAGTTCGACTAATTCAGCGCCAGCTACGCGATCGCCTTTGGAGAGCAACCAAGCAATGTCTAGAGTTTTGCCGCATAAAGGCACAAATACACGGCTACTGTTTGGTAAGGAAAGCTCTCCAAAGTGTTTTACCAGTGCTGGGTTAGCTTCACTTTTGTGGAAACCAATGTTGTTGTCTTGCCATTTCTGAAGCCAAAAATTTGAATCCATATTTATAACCTTTAAGACAGCTAGAGTAAATAAGGTTGCCCATCACCTGCCATCATAGATAATCTTTGAATTTCAACAGATAACTTCTTGGCGATCGCCATACACGAGTATTGTCAGACCATAAATTGCTGCAAGAATTCATGAACACGGTGCGTTGCTGGAAGTTTGTCGGTGGAGTAGTTGTATTTGAGAACACATTCTATAGAGATGGCGCTCGCACCTAGGTGAGGTGCAGCGGAGCCTGGCACTTACAAGATTTTAACGGTGCCGCTCTGCTTCACCTCACCTATGCGATCGCTGGTCGCATAGGTGAGGTGAAGAGTGATAGCAGTTGGATGGATTGTTCGTCAGAGGTTTGTGCATAGGCTTAGCGTGCCTATAGCGCGATTGCTAACGACATTAATAAAATCTTAAGAACAAGTTAACATTAGATTGCCGGGATTCTAAACTAAATCAGCGTATAAATGCTTTGACGGATTAGCTCCCTCTGTCAGCGTTCTCCAAAAGCTGTCTAACAGCCTCTCCTGGTTGGACGAAATTTCGAACTTTAGGCAAAACCTCACCATGAATGTTTTAGTTCAACCAAAACGAGTTGCTCAAATCCTTGCTGTTGCAGCAACCAGTCTTGCTTTAATCAGCATTGCTGGACAATTTGCTAAATACTTTCTTGGGAAAGGGAGGCTCTGGGGGTTAACAGGGCTCTTTAATGTGGATTATGAAAACAACATACCTACTTTGTTTGCTGCATTCATCCTTTTTCTAGCCTCGATTTTGCTTTTTCTAGTTGCTTCAGCTAAACGACGACAAAATGACCGCTTTACTAATCATTGGCGAGTTCTATCGATACTATTTCTATATTTATCTCTCGATGAATTGCTCAGCATTCATGAAACTATCAATAAAAATTTAGGCGAAAACTTACAATCTTGGCAGAGCGGTCCTTGGGACATCTTAAATTCAGTGCTTATCTCTATTTTCGTTTTAGCGTACATCAATTTTTTTCTACGTCTTCCTGTAAAAATTCAACATTTGTTTTTTATAGCCGGTAGCCTTTTTGTTTTGGGCGCTCTTGGTATTGAGTTAGCTTGTGTACATCATCTCTCAAATATTTGCCACGGGTCAGGCTTTACAGCAGAAATTATCATAACTGTTGAGGAGCTTTTAGAGATGATAGGCATTACTGTTTTTATCTATGCAGTTCTTTTATACATGAATTCGTTTTTAAACGAAATCAATATCAGTATTGTTAAATCGACCTCGTCGAGCACGAGAGAACTAACTGCCAAGTATAAGAACCTGCTTGACTAATAGAACTTGTCAGCTAAAAGTTGAGTGTGTCTGGAAAGGAGTAAGACCAAATCTATTACTCCCTGTAAACATCTCTCCGATGTTTGGATTGTAATAAGAGAATAATTAACTCTTTATCTCAATTTCATAACGAACGCAATAATCACCAATACGAATACGGTACTGATCGTTAATACCTTTCATTTTGACCACTCCATCAGGACGTGGATTTTCAGCAAGTTATTGGATCTTAATAGCAATGCGCTCGTAAATGTCGTTAAGCAAAGCATCTAGCTGTTTTTGCACAGCCTTAGGCGCGACTATGGTGTAAGTCATGCCGATCGATTTGCTCGCTGTGCTACGTATTGGTCAAATGTAGTGTAGTCACCAGATTTGTAGTCAGCTCGAGCAGCTTGAATTTCAGCGATATCTTCTGGAGAATCCTCATTATCAGGGAATAACTCAGCTTCTAAAAGTTCCCAGAGCTGATGCTTTTCAGCAATTTCAAGTGATGAAATTGCTTGCAGCAGTGATTCAAATGAAATATCTACTTTCATAGTATTCTTAGCCATTAGAATCCACCTACTTTTCCCTTCTTTAATTTTATCAGTGTCTACTAACTTCTCGGCGATCGCTCATGCACGAGTGTTCTTGAACCATGATTTGCTGCAAGAATTCATAAACAAGGTGCGTTCCTGGACATTTATTGGTGGAGTAGTCGTCGTATTTGGGAACGCACCCTACAGTAATGCGATCGCACTAAAGCTTGATGAGGCGAGAGGGGCGATCGCCCCTCTTACTATCCCTTTTTCTTACTCTCCTGGTCGGCGATCGCGGGTCAAGATACTCATTACCTCACCAGAGCCGGGAGCAGGTAACAATGGGCTCCACAATCCCACTTCGGCAAAGCCGCGCCGATGCAGGTCATAAATGGTTTCGGTTACGCCATCACGAGAACCGATGACCAGAACTCGTAAGCGTTCGCGCTCAGGGGCTTGAGGTGCAAAAGTTTCTCTCTCAACGGTGGGAGCGTTGGGATCTAGAAAACAGTGAGACATGAGTTGTGACTCCTTAGGGTTTTTTGAGGAAACCCAAAAACCTAGCCACCCCGCACTAGTTCACACGTTGCAGTGAGTGAGAGAACAAAAAGTGAGTTGATAGCCACTTTCATGTTCTAAAGGATAGGCAACGCTTTCTTTGACATGACAAGTCGGGGTGGCTAAGGGAGTGTTAAAATTCACCATTAGCCGCCAGACTGCTTGCTCAGTTTGGGGGTCAGTCGCTCATTGCTGGTCGCAACAGCTTTGAGCGGCGCTAGGTCTTTGAGTGTAGTGCGGTTGCCGTGAGTAAAAATAACAACCTTAGCGTGACAGCATACTGGAGTAAGCGGTATCTAGTCAAGGTAGCAGGCTGCGGATTGTTTGAAGGATGAAGAGGGGCGATCGCACTTATTAGTTCTATGCGATCGCTTAGAGTACCTCAACAATTTACGCTCAAATTAAATCTTCTTCTGATAGCTGAGCTATTTTCATCAAAGCTCTCAAGGTTCCAATTTTCAAATCTTGATTGCGGTGAACGGGGATTGACAAAAATTGCTCTATTTCAGGGTTTTCGTAAAGTGATGACTGCCAGTAATTTTCCGCAAAACCCAGCCTTTTTGCTCCACAATCTTGCACAACCGCTTGCCAGAAATGGACTTATACAGCAATTTCAACAACTTGATCGGTTGACTCGATTGCATTACGACTGTTGGCAACATCGAGCCAGCCTTCAATAGCATCTTTCAAATTTGCTATCACCTCGTCGATTGTGTCCCCTTCAGTAACACAACCGGGAAGTGCGGGAACTTCTGCCCAATAACCACCTTCTTCTGCTGGATGAATAATCGCTTTTATTTTCATACACCTGTTAAGCTAGTTGCTAAGAATATGCTAACAACCACACCTGCTTATGCTCAAATGTGGTTGGTTTAATCCAGTGCGATCGCCAACCTCGTAAGATGCGTTAGCGCAGCGTAACGCATGACTCAACCCCTTCACCTCACCACTCCCAAACTTCACGATGATGGTATCCGTTCTTCCATTCTCCAATCGATTGGATTAACGTATCCCAAAAGGTTGGCGATCGCACTGCTTTGGCTACGCTGATTCTAAATGAGAAACCGGAATTTGTTCGGTTCTCTCAGGTGCTTTTGCGCCAGTTGTAACGGCATGAACTGCATGAAGAATCGCGGCTGAGTAATATCGATTGCCACAAGTATCACAAACACCAATCGTCACATCCTCAAGAATGACAAATCCGTCTCGATGTTTAAATGCCTCGCGTTTGACAGTTTGGGGTTGAACCAAAATGAAGTCATCAGATGAGGAGGGGTATTGATTTAACTAGGTGAGGCGTTACGCTGATGCATCTTATAGGATTGGCGGTTCGTTGTTTTATGAGCAGGGTGTGGGCATCTCAGAAGTTAATTAATAATTTCTCCTTTGTTATTGGCCAACTTTTCACGCCATTTTTGGAGTTCCTCGGGTGTTTGTCTTACCCAATCAGTTGCTTCGCCAACGATTTTTAATGGTGCTTGCGAGCGGTATGAGCGTGTCGGATTGCCCGGAAATTTTTTGTCTGTAACATTCGGATCGTTTTCAAAACCCCCTGTCGGTTCAACGATATAAACACGTTCACGTCCATCGCCTTTTGCTAATGCAGCAGCTAGTCCCGCCCCATTAACAAGGGCTGTGAAATAAATGTGATTCATTTTGAGTTCAGGTTTGTAATTAGAATTGCCCCCCGCTGTCAGCAAATCGCCAACCTGCAGATCTGCTTTCGTCCCATGATAAAAAGGTCCTTTGTCAGAAGGTTTATCCTCAAACGAAGTTGCTAATTCATAATTCTTTTTTGCCTTGTCAGGTTCGCTTAAGTCCTCATAGCATCTGGCAATGTTTGAATATAGAGAAGGAAAAGCACTCTTAACAGTGTCGTTATTTATTTTTAAGGCAAACTTCAAAGCCGTTTCGAGCCATTTTAATTTATCGGAAATATTTTTTTGATGTCGGGCTACATAATGAGCTGAAATAAATCTTTCAAGGTCGTTTGTCGCTTCGTTCCAGGCTTGAAGAAATAGCTTACTTGCTTCTTCAGGTTTGCCTTTTTCTTCCATGCCCATACCTTGAAGACAGAGTTTGACAACATTGTTGTTTGGATTGAATTCCATAATTATTTTGTCTCTTAATTATTGTGATATCAACTTAGCTGTTTGTCCTTAGTAAAAGTAGGGTGCGTTGCTGCTAAGTAAACGCACCAATTCATAATGTTTGAATGTTTAATGATTGATCTAGTTGTGGCTATACATAATCAAAGGTGCATCATGACGCACCCTACAAAATGGCGATTGCGCTCTGGTTGTGGCTATACATAATCAAAGGTGGGTCATGATGCGCCCTATAAGGTGGCGATCGCACTTAGCTTTAAGGTTGATGTTGTCTCCTCACAAACTCCAAATTTGGTAATATGCTGCATAAGCCATTGACTTACCACGCTCTTCAATTTCTTTAGCAGTCCATTCAGTACTATCTAACAAGTAAGAATCAAGTGGATATTTTTTATCCTTTAATATCTCAATCTTTCTCATAAAATTGAGATCTTTGAGTTGCTCAGCATTGGTAACTCTATCTACTAATATCAAGTTTCCTATGCTGCCAACTATAGCCTCGTTTCCTATAGCTTGAGGCATTATATGTTCAATACTTGCAGAAGGGTAATCAACTGGCAGAGCATTAATATTTTCACCCATGAACTTTTCTAGAATGTATTGAATAATCTTCTTATCCCTTTGTTTGTTTTTCGTGTATGTCAAATCCAAGAATTTTACTTCAAACTCATCAAATCCAGGTAACTTCTCTTTGAGCTTTCTCAATAAAGATGTAAGAATTGATTGGATTTTATCTAGACCGTCAGTATTAGAAACTTCTTGAGCAAATTTAGAATAAAGTGGTGCGATTTGTCCAGATGATCTCTGAGATGTAATTGCATTAAAGATGAAATGAAAACATTCAATTTTCCACAGAAATTTACGCAGTATTCTCAAAGTTATTTTGCTCTCCCGATACGCCCTAACAAGAGATAAAATCATTGATGTTTGTTGCTTGACATTAAAAAGGCGCAGGGCAGACAAAGATTTCTTTACACTACTTTTTTCCTCAGGACTCCATTGATAATTATCTGGAGATAGTATGGAAACATAATAATCTGAATTTTTTTGAAGTTCTAGTAATAAGAGATTTGATTTGTTTCCAGACTCATTTCTGCTTGAAGAGTCAACATGCTTTTTGATCTCACCAAACAGATGCTTTTGAGTTGTATCACCATATTTAGAAAGCCAGTGATGATATAAAAAGCTTTCCACAATATTCTTATCCAGCCCATTATCGTCAAACTTCTCTAAAATCTTATTCCACATAAGCTTGGAAGAGTCCCATGTAATGTTGGAACTTCTCAATTTTTGCAGCAATAAGTTCTTGACTAAATCTGGTGTTGTTAAACTTTTACCCCTGGTGTTGAGTGTTTCAAAAATCAAATAAGCATCATCCTCATTATCTAATTGAATAAAGACAAGCTTTAGGGAAAGAACTTTATTTCTAATGCTCTTTAAATTTTCTAGAATTTGGTGTCTACCCTCTTGAAATAATTCATTGTTTAAATCATTCTTGTCAAACTTTGGAATTACTGAATATAGTTCTTTGTTGATTAGCTCAAAAGCAGTTTTTAGGTTTTGCTCCTCACTTCCGACAGTACACTGAATTCCTGATTTTTTAAAGCTTTGTATATATTCCTGCAAGTATGGAAAGGATGTCTCAGAATCTAAAACATACTCATTTATGTTATCTATGTTTGCTTTTTCAATATATTGATGTACTCCCTTTGCTAAGTTTTCATCTTCATAGTCTAGAAAAGCATTTCTTATGGCAGCGAGCATCAGTGTAATAGTTGTTAATCTTTGTTGTCCATCAACTATCCCATAGTAGGGTTTCTCTGTTTGATAAACGACCATTGAACCTATAAAGTAATGGCTATAGTCTTTGATGACAACATCTTCCCAAAAATTTGTAACCTCTTCCTCTGTCCATGAATAAGGACGTTGAAATCTAGGAATTTTGAAATAGCCCAGAGAAAAAATATCTCGGACTTCTTTATCATTAGCTTCAATTTTCATTATTATGACTCCGCATTGTAAGAAGGATAAGGATAAAGATCGAGGATATGTGGACAGGTATCAGTATGGAATTAAGTGACCTAAGAGGAGGTACTCGATGTGGAACAACAATAAGCTAGCAACCGTTTCGTAGCTAGACAAGCCACTAAATAAAGCTTCAGAACATGGGAATGGGTTAGTTTCGAGTTTCCCAGTTCCTAAAATAAAGCCAACTAACAATATTGGTTAAAATGATCTTTCAACCTAATACTTTCACAATTTCCAATTAGTAAAACTCTTCAATCTAGTTGGCAAATCTCGCAGTTTGAGTGAAAACGTCAATCTAAGCTGAAAATGTGAGAATTAGACTGACTGAAATTTTTCGCATGTTAGCCTCTGCTCAGAAGAACCGTCTAGATTTTCAGAAATTTTGCTGATTTGTTATGAGCTTTTTCATATCAGTGTATTGAAAGCGATCGTCCCTACCTCCTCACACTAGATAAACACAAGCAAAATGAGGCAGAGCCTTCTCAGCATTGCTAGCCAGAGTCCAACACTCTGAGTCGTTGTCACTGCAAAAGTTTCTGACTTGTTTACAGAAGTTTCTGACTTGGTCTCAAGAACTTCTGACATCAATACAGAAGTTTCTGACATCAATACAGAAGTTTCTGACTTGGTCTCAGAAGTTTCTGACATCAACACAGAAACTTCTGACATGGTTACAGAAACTTCTGACATCATGTCGCTATGGTTTTGTTTGACTTTTAAGCGGGCGGGCTGGAGTGCGGGTGAGGGGGCGATCGCCTCTTCACTAGATCAGATCAGCAAGAAGCATTTATGCTCAAGCTAGAGATCTTCTTATTAATAGCTACCCATGACTGACCCGCTTGTCCCCTATGGCTCCTGGAAATCGCCCATCACCTCAGACCTGATTGTGCAAGGAACCATCCGACTAGGTGAAATCAGGCTAGATGGTGACGATATTTACTGGAGTGAAGGTCGCCCGTTAGAAGGGGGGCGATCGGTTGTTGTGCGCCGCACTCCTGATGGCACCACAACAGACATCACCCCAACCGGGTTTAATGTCCGCACTCGTGTGCATGAATATGGCGGTGGGTCATACATTGTGGCAGACAGAACAGTGTATTTCTCTAACTTTGCCGACCAGCGGCTTTATCGTCAGGCTGTAGGCAGCGAACCACAGCCGCTTACGCCAGAAGTCGATTTGCGTTACGCCGATGCCGTAATCGATCGCCAACGAAATCGCCTAATCTGCATTCGAGAAGACCACACTAATTCAGAGCGAGAAGCCGTCAACACCGTTGTGGCAGTCAGTTTATCAAGTGACTCTCCAACAGCAGGAGAAGTGCTGGTTTCCGGCAACGACTTCTATTCATCACCCCGCCTTAGCCCAGACGGAACACAATTTTCCTGGTTGACCTGGAATCATCCCAACATGCCCTGGGATGGCACCGAGCTATGGGTCGCTGAGGTCAAAGAGAATGGGGAATTGGGAGATCGCCACCTAGTTGCAGGTGGACTTACCGAATCAGTCTTTCAACCCGAATGGTCGCCCGACGGAATACTTTACTTTATTAGCGATCGCACCAACTGGTGGAACTTGTATCGTTGGCAAAATGGGCAGGTCGAGCCACTGTGCGAAAAGGCCGCCGAATTTGGCTTGCCTCAGTGGGTTTTTGGCATGTTCACCTACGGCTTCGACCACGATAGCCTGATTTGCACCTACACCGAAGACGGCATTCAGCACCTTGCCCGTCTCAACACCCAATCCTTAGAACTGAGCGAAATCGAAACCCCCTTCGCCAGCATCGGCGGCATTCAGGTTGGAGCCGGACAAGCCGTTTTTGGTGCAGGCTCCCCAACCACCCCCGGCGTAATTGCTCGTCTTGATCTAAAAACAGGTCAAACCGAAGTCCTGCGTCGCTCCAGCGAAACCGAAGTTGATCCGGGCTACCTCTCCGTCCCTGAAACCGTTGAGTTTCCCACCGAAAACGGACTAACCGCCCACGCCTTCTACTACCCACCCAAAAATCGAGACTGCCAGGCTCCCGCCGATGAACGTCCGCCGCTGCTCGTCAAAATTCATGGTGGTCCTACCGCTGCCACCTCCGCCACCTTCAACCTCGGCATTCAGTACTGGACAAGTCGCGGCATTGCCATTCTCGATGTCAACTATGGCGGCAGCACAGGCTACGGACGCGACTACCGAGAACGGCTAAAAGGCAACTGGGGCATCGTCGATGTCGATGACTGCGTCAACGGCGCAAAATATTTAGTCGAACGAGGAGAAGTCGATGGCGATCGCCTCACCATCGATGGCGGCAGCGCCGGAGGCTACACCACCCTTGCCGTCCTTGCCTTTCGCGACACCTTCAAAGCCGGAGCCAGCTACTACGGCGTCAGCGATGCCGCAGCCCTGGCAGAAGACACCCACAAATTTGAATCCCGCTACCTCGACGGACTGATTGGCCCTTACCCCGAACGTCAAGACCTATATCGAGAGCGATCGCCCATCCACCACACCGACCAACTGTCCTGCCCCGTCATCTTCTTCCAGGGCGACGAAGACAAAATCGTACCCCCCAACCAAGCAGAAAAGATGGTCGAAGCCCTCAAAGCCAAAGGCATCCCCGTCGCTTACGTTCTATTTGAAGGCGAACAACACGGTTTCAGAAAAGCCGAGAATATCAAGCGATCGCTCGACACCGAACTCTACTTCTACTCCAGAGTCTTCGGCTTCGAGCTAGCCGACCCCGTAGAACCCGTAGAAATCGCCAACCTACCCCAATGAACATTCTGATTTTTGTGTAAGTGCAGGCATTTTGCCTGCACTTACACAAAAATCAAATCAGTCCCCAGTAAACAAAAGCGATCGAAGTACCCTCGCCACCCAACCAATGCGAAGCGCGTCATGCCACCCACCCTCAAACCCTTGCAGAGGGGGTCTGGGGGACGTGCTTCGTCCCCCAGTGGGGGTTCGGGGGCAAAGCCCCTGAAAAAGATTCTGCTTGAGAGACAGAATTCAAAAACAATCTTCAAACGATATCAATCAAGCTGATGTAAGTTTGAAATAGCCCGAAATTAGCATTGCTTTACATTCAACCCCTATGATCGCTGCGGTTTGTCTTCAGAGCGTTCACAAAGTTTACAACAACACCTCCGTTGTCAACGACCTCACCCTAACCATCCCATCAGGCGAAATATTTGGACTACTCGGCCCCAACGGAGCAGGCAAATCCACAACGATCCGAATGCTCACCACCCTCACCCAACCCACCCAGGGAGAAATCGTCGTCGCCGGATGTGACGTAGTACGACATCCCTTCGGCGTGAAAAAACAGATTGGCGTAGTCCTTCAGCAAACCAGCGTTGATGGTGACCTAACCGTTTGGGAAAACATGGAATTCCATGCCCGAATGCACCACATTCCCAACGCTCGACGGCAACACGAAATCAACCGCTGGCTAGAATACGTCGAGTTAATCGATCGCAGCAACGACCTGGTCAAAACCCTATCCGGCGGCATGAAACGACGACTTCAGATCGCCAGAGCCTTACTACACCAGCCCCAAATCCTATTTCTAGACGAACCCACCGTCGGACTCGACCCCCAAACCCGCCGTCGCCTCTGGGAAATCATCAAAGGACTCAACCAACAGGGCATGACCATCCTACTAACCACACACTATATGGAAGAAGTTGAGTATTTGTGCGATCGCATCGGCATCATGGACAGCGGCAAACTGATCGAAATTGGCACCTTACCAGAACTGCGCCAAAAACACGGCGAAGGACTACTGATGAAGCAAATTGGCGATCGCTGGGAATACAAATTTTTCCCTGACATGGATCAAGCCAACACCTACCTCGAACAGCAGCCCGACAAAACCGGCATGATGATCCGCCCCTCTAACTTAGAAGACATCTTCGTTGAACTAACCGGACGGAATCTAGATTAAACCTGTTAACGAAGCTGCACGAGCGTGTAGGGTAGTAAGAATTCAAAATTCAAAACTTTTCCCTCATGCCTCGTCTCGCCAGCAAAATCGAAGCGATTCTCTATCTCAAAGCTCAGCCCCTGCCGATCGCCAAACTTGTTGAATATGCAGGGTGCGATCGCAAAGAGATCGAAGAAGCCCTGATCGAACTAATCACCGACTATGCTCATCGAGACAGCGCCCTAGAAGTCGTAGAAACCTCAGAAGGCTACTGTCTACAGCTACGTGATTCATTTCACGATCTGGTGCAGAGTTTGATTCCGCTGGATTTAGGAGTAGGAGCTTTGCGGACACTGGCGGCGATCGCCCTAAAAGGACCGATCAGCCAAACCGAACTGGTCGAATTGCGCGGCTCTGGAGTTTATCAGCACGTTCCAGAACTGGTGGGACTAGGCTTCGTTCGCAAACGAAGACAGGCTGACGGGCGATCCTACTGGCTACAGGTGACCGAAAAGTTTTACCAATACTTCCAGGTTGATAAACTACCCCAGCCCTTTGACTCACCTGCTTCACCGAGTTAACGTCGTGGAGCTACGTTGCTGCAAATCAAATTATGCTGTCGCGCTTCAATAAAAGTCGGCTCATTGCTTGGGTAAGTCTGTCGCTGAGCCTGGGGTTATTTCCTGCTTGTGCAAGTAAGGTTAAAAGCTTCTATATTCCGTCAGAGTCAATGGCTCCGACACTTGCTGTGGGCGATCGCATCTTTGCAGATCTATCCATTTACGAAACAGAGCAGCCTCAACGGGGAGACATCATCCTGTTTCGCCCCACGGATACCATGATTGCCGAAGGTGCCGCTGATCCAGATGTTCCCTTCATTGCCCGAGCCGTTGGTTTACCTGGAGAAACCATCGAAGTGAGAGAGGGCAGCGTTTACATCAATAGCCAGCCGATTCAGGAAGACTATATTGCCGAGCCACCTGCTTACATCTGGGGTCCAGTTACAATTCCTGCCAATTCCTATGCCGTCCTGGGAGACAACCGCAACAACTCCTACGACAGTCAATTCTGGGGATTTGTCCCTCAAGACCATCTACTCGGAAAAATTACCAGTCGATATTGGCCACCTGGAAAAATAGGAAGTATTGAGTAAATAATACCGAACCCTTTATGGAGTAGCGCTATACCCCTCTTTCATCACTTTTGGAGAAGATTCTCTCTAATCTCTCTCGTTCCTGGCTTTTAGCTAGGAATGCAGTTTCTGGAGGCTCTGCCTCCGCTCTATTGTCAATGGAGGCAGAGCCTCCGAAGTGGCACTTCCAGGCAAAGCTTGGAAACGAGACGCTTCTAGGATTTTTGTACTGGGAAAGTGATGGAAGAGGGATACACAAAGATAGTGTCTCTTTACCAAGCAGATTTCCTATGAAAACCCAGAGCAGTAGTTTTGGTGCAAAGACGGAAAAGAGGAGACAAACAAAGCTTGCCTCCTCTACCAATAACAACTTGAAAGCTGTACTAGCGATCGACCGATCCCATAATCACGTCGATGCTACCTAGAATCGCCACAATGTCAGCCACTTTCACGCCACGTAGTAGGTAGGGAAGAACTTGCAGATTGTTGAAATCTGCCGCCCGAATCTTCCAGCGCCAGGGAAACACACTATCGTCTCCGATGATGTAGATTCCTAGCTCGCCCTTGCCGCTTTCCACACGAACATAGTGTTCGCCTTTAGGAATCTTGAAGGTAGGAGCAATCTTCTTACCAATGAACTGGTAGTCAGGATTCTTAGCCCATTCAGACTTAGGTCCTTCCGCTACACGCTTCGCTTCCAGGTTCTCAAATGGGCCACCCGGTAACCCTTTGAGTGCCTGACGAACAATCTTGACCGACTCACGCATTTCGCGAATACGGACGAGATAGCGGGCAAAGCAGTCGCCTGCCGTTTCCCACTGTACTTCCCAGTCAAAATCGTCGTAGCACTCGTAGTGGTCAACCTTACGTAAATCCCACTTCACTCCAGACGCTCTTAGCATCGGGCCAGAAAGCCCCCAATTGATCGCATCTTCACGACCAATCGTGCCCACGCCTTCAACCCGCCGCCGGAAAATCGGGTTGTCAGTAATTAGACGCTCATATTCATCAACTTTGGGTAGGAAGTAATCACAAAAGTCTTCACACTTGTCTACCCAACCATAGGGCAAGTCAGCCGCGACCCCACCAATGCGGAAATAGTTGTTGTTGACCATGCGATAGCCCGATACAGCTTCCCACAGGTCATAGATCATTTCCCGTTCCCGGAAAATGTAGAAGAAAGGCGTTTGGGCACCCACGTCTGCCATGAACGGGCCAAGCCACAACAAGTGGTTGGCGATCCGGTTCAGTTCCAGCATGATTACGCGAATGTAGCTAGCGCGTCTGGGAACTGGAATGTCTGCTAGTTTTTCGGGAGCATTAACGGTAATTGCCTCGTTAAACATGCCCTCAGCGTAGTCCCATCGGCTGACGTAAGGGACATACATCGTATTGGTGCGGTTTTCGGCAATCTTTTCCATGCCCCGATGCAGATAGCCAATGACGGGTTCGCAATCGATCACGTCTTCACCGTCCAGGGTGACAATTAGGCGCAACACCCCGTGCATAGAAGGGTGATGCGGACCCATGTTTAGCACCATGGGTTCGGTTTTGGTTTCAATCATTGCCATAGACAAGCAATCTCCCGATTAAAAATCGTTAAGCAGCCACGCATCATGCCGCACCTTACGACGTTGACTTTTGTTGCACTGCTTTTTCATTATATTGGCCTAAGCTCCGTCTACCGGCGCAAACTACACCAAAAATCTAGAGAATTTTCTGATGCGATCGCCCTAATTATCCTTATAGGCAAAACGGACAGAACAGACAAATAGACCTATCTGCAATGTCATTAGACTTTTGTTAAGAAGTTAGACTATACTAAGCGTAGTCGTTATGAGTTTATCTAGATCTATGACAAACCCAGCGGTAGAAAACTTAGTCATTATCGGTTCTGGTCCGGCTGGATACACGGCTGCCATTTATGCTGCGAGAGCAAATCTAAAGCCGTTTGTATTTGAAGGATTCCAGGCAGGTGGGCTACCGGGCGGACAGCTCATGACCACTACTGAAGTTGAGAACTTCCCTGGTTTCCCTAGTGGCATCACCGGGCCCCAACTGATGGATCAAATGAAGGCGCAAGCCGTGCGCTGGGGCGCGGAGTTAGTAACAGAGGACGTTACTTCAGTTGATTTTAGTCAGCGTCCGTTCGTGATTCGCTCTGAAGAGCGAGAAGTTAGAGCGCACAGCATTGTGATCGCTACTGGAGCAACCGCAAGACGGTTAGGATTGCCTTACGAAAACCAGTTTTGGAGCCGAGGAATTTCCGCCTGTGCAATTTGTGATGGTGCAACGCCAATCTTTCGCAGTGCCGAGTTAGCGGTTGTCGGTGGCGGTGACTCAGCCGCAGAAGAAGCAGTTTACCTGACAAAGTACGGCTCCCACGTTCACTTGCTGGTGCGAGGCGAAAAGATGCGAGCTAGCAAAGCCATGCAAGACCGTGTTTTAAGTAATCCCAAAATCACCGTTCACTGGAATACCGAGACGCTCGACGTGTTTGGTGAAGAAGACCACATGAAGGGGGTCAGAATCAGAAATGCCCAAACCGGAGAGGAAGACGAACTTCACGTTAGAGGTTTGTTCTACGCGATCGGTCACACTCCAAATACATCCTTATTTAGAGGACAACTAGAACTGGATGACGTGGGTTACGTTGTGACCAAACCTGGCTCAGTAGAAACCAGCATAGAGGGAGTCTACGCGGCTGGTGATGTGCAGGATCATGAATTCCGTCAGGCCATTACAGCAGCAGGTACGGGCTGTATGGCGGCAATGCTAGCTGAGCGCTGGCTCTCTGTAAACGGCTTAGTGCAGGAGTTTCATCAGACCGAAGCATCCGAAAAACCTGCGGCTGAAGCGGCTCACAAAAAAACTGAAGATGAGCAGGCAGCAGAGTTTGACGTTAATAGAACTCGTCATGAAGGGGGGTATGCCCTGCGTAAGCTATACCATGACAGCGATCGCCTAATCGTAGTCAAGTATGCTTCCCCCACTTGCGGACCTTGCCATACACTCAAGCCCATCCTGAGCAAAGTCGTGGATGAATTCGACGGTCAGATTCACTATGTAGAGATCGACATCGAAGCAGACCCAGATATTGCCGAGTCAGCCGGAGTGACTGGTACTCCAACCGTTCAATTCTTTAAGGACAAAGCTTTGGTTGAGCAGCTTAAAGGAATGAAGCAAAAGAGCCAGTACCGGGAAGTGATGCAGAAGTATGTTGCAGCTGCTGTTCCCGTTAGTTAAGCGATCGCTCTTACAAAACTCAGTTTGATTCATTAGCGGAAGTGCGGCTAAGCTGCGCTTCCGCTTTGCATAATCTGGGCTTTATTTGGGCTTTAATAGATCTGCGATCCTAAAAAACGGGTTTGGAATACTCTCATGCTTCAGATTCAGCGCAGTTCTCTTGGCATGATTTTGTTACTTCTGAGTAGTGTCAGCGTTGCACCAGCCCTGGCACTGCCACCTGCGGAAGATGTGCCTGAAGAGGTGCTGCGAACAGAGATTATTACAGAAGCGCGATCGCCCGTTGATGGCGCTCCACTTACGGCAGCTGAGTATGCTGAGCTACAGGCACAGCTTGAGGCAGGTCCCGATACTCGTCCCCAACTTTCGCCCCGAGTTGAGAACACGATTATATTGCTACGCGTCCGCAGAGCCATTCGCAGCGTTTTTCCATTCCTGCTTGAATAAAACACTGATCAAATCAGGTATACCTTTCTCAACTCTTAGGACAAAAAGAAGGGCACGGGGCGAAGCCCCGTGCCCTTCTTTTTGTCCTAACCTGTATGGCTATAGCTATAAAGCTGCTTTAGCTAATCGGGATCTCGTTTGTTCCACCGAGGATTTTTGCGGTTTAGAGCACTCGCTTGCTGCTGATACCAGCTTTGCCACACGCCCGAACTACGAATTGCTAACCAGAGCAACAGCAGCGCAATCAGCCCACCTTGTTCAGGTGCGTCAAACGCAAGCAGCACCAGCGCAATACACAAAAAGTCTTGCAAAAAAATTACCCAGGTCGGGAGTCCTCGCAAGCGGTAAAACCAGCCCACCTGCACCAATTGCAGCACAAAAGCAAATAGTCCACCCACCAGACCGAGCAACATTGCCATTGCTCCGGGCACCTCAGCAGAACGGGCAACCGTAATTCCGGCGATCGCTCCCACAAAAGGGCTAAACAGCAACTGCACGATCTGCAAAAAACGCTGTCCCAAACGTTCTTTAGAAATTAATAGCTCAACCAAAGACCAACTCACCAATACTCCCAGCACAATTCGTGGGGGAATGTGGGACAAGACAGGCACATCTGCCCAGAGATTATCGCTATAAAGTAGCCCAATCATCAAAAGAGGTAGGGCAATTCTCATTCCCACTGCTGCAGATGCTGAGAGCGCGGCAAGGAGCTCAATCATAATGGCGGCTTTCTCTAAGCTTGCAGCCTGTATAGTCCCTCTTTCAGTTTGACATTTTCCCCACTATTCAATCTGAATTGAGAATTACAGGCGCTTTACACCAAACCGGCACAACCAAACTGACCCATCAGGAACGGATTACTCTACACGAATGATGTCCTTCATACCCAGCCAGTTATATCGCTGGATTCCCCAAGGCAGTCCCACAAACAAGATTAGGAACAAACCAGCCATAATTCCTAACATTGTTTTGTTTAGTGTGAAAGCTGCCCCTAAGTGCGTCAAAAAAAAGTTGCAGGGAAATGCCCCTAACAAGCTGGCACTGGCATAGATTGGCAAAGAGAGTTTAGCTAAACCTGCTCCATAACTCATGAAGTCAAATGGAAGCACTGGAAAAAGACGGGCAAAGAACATGATTAGCCCTAGATAAACCTCTCCTCGATGTTTAGAGAAATAGATAATTTTACCTGTTAAGACTTTAACTGCCGATCGCCCTAACGTTCTACCAATAAAGTAAGCAATTAGCCCTCCCACAAAGCTACCAATTGTTGCGTAGATAGCAGCAGGAACCGGACCCCAAATCGCTCCGGCTGCAATAGTCAAAGGTGTTCCAGGAATAGGGCTAATAACAATAGCAATAATAATAGAGAGGATATAAATCAGAATTGCTGAAACCCCCATTTCTCGGGCAGCTTGAGCCAACCCTTCTGGGGTGAATATATTGATTTCTAACGCTGTAAAGAGCCACCAACAACCCAGCAAACACAGCAGGAAAATGGATAAAGCAAGAATATTTTTTTTGCTGATGCGATCGCCAACCCGACTGAGTAAGATACGAAGCTTCCTTGAACGTCTTCTTGGTCTATTCATGAGGCGTTTCAGATCTTTAGCATTCCAATTTAGGACTTACAAGTTCAGTTTTTGAAAACTTACTCTCCTAATAGAAGATAACTTTTCAAAAATCAGACGGATTTCCAACAAGACAAGTCCATTAAACCTCGTTTTTCTCCATTACGCTTCACCCTGGCGGGTCGAACACCTGTTCGCCACCCTGCTTGAGTCCACACAGGCTGCTGAGCGCAGCAGTCAAGAAACTCAACAACGTGCTCCTAATGCTCTTAACACGGGCGTAGATCTTAAAAACGGGAAAACCAAGAACAGACTGTCTTATCCCTTAACTTCAGTGATTAAAACAACTGAGTGTCGGAAAACCAGAAAAACTGTAAAGTAATTGTAAACTTTATGTAAAGTTTTCGAAAACTATCCTGACTCCCCAAGCTCTTGGGAAAACTTCGATTCAAGCAAGTTGTCCTCGAAATACTGATATGAAGTTTGTGTAAAGTTGTAAGGGGTTTTTGCTCAACCCTGATCCCCAACCCAAAAAGTTCGTGTTACTCTGTTGCAGTTCCACAACCATAACGTGAACACGTAACGAGTACGAGTTAGGCGTTCGCAGGACCGCATCTACGTGGCCCCAATCAAGTCCTGGCTCTAGCTTTCAGTGACCTTCACAATGGACGTATGAATCAACAACTTTGGAGCGGTCTAACCGCTGCCTTGATTATTGCGAGTCTCGGTACAGCGTCTTCTAGCTACGCTGACCAGCCCCCGGCAGACCAACTTACGACAACAGACGAAAGCTTGGAAGCAGATGTTTCCGTCAACGAGCCTCAACCTCAGCAAACTGCCTCCGGTTTAGCTCCATCTGAGCCATCCGAACCAGTCAATCCGGTTGAAGCAGCATCGTCAGATTCTTCCCTTGAAGCAGTCAAAGTCGGAGAGCATCAATCTCAAGCAGAGGTTGACACGGTCGAGGAAACAGTCGCCAGCATTCATCCCCATGAGATGGATGGACGGCAAGCGGCTACGCTTTATGTTCGAGGCATTCCTGTTCTCACCTTCTTAGGTTCCGATGCAGCTGAGCAACCTGCTCAATCCAGCAGTTCTACTGGTTCAGAGGTCAAGGTTGCAGCTACCCAAAGCAGCGACTCAGCTGAATCTTCGGCTAACCAGGCGACTGAGGCATCAGCAAATGCCGATTCTGATGACTACACCTCTGATCCAGTTTGGCGGGCTACCTCAGTTGCTGCTCGACTCAACCAAATGCATCGGGACAGCGTCAACGCTGAAGACATCACAGTTAGCTGGGATGCTGACCAAGAGCGCTACCTCATCAAGGTCAATGATGAAGAATTGGTCGAAATCAATCCTGAAACGCTTCTCCCTGGTTCCACGAACGATTTAGCGGAAGACGCCCTGCAAGTTACTAACCGCTTGCGCCGACAAATGGGCGATGCGCCTCCACTCCGTGAGGTCGCAGGTCGGCCCCGCCCGGCTCCTCAAGAAGTTTCCGTTGGACCTATTCAGTTCAGTATGCGAGGAATGGCATCCTGGTATGGCCCTGGTTTTCATGGCAATCGTAGTGCTAGCGGTGAAGTCTTCAACCAAAATGCACTCACTGCTGCCCATCGCAATCTGCCCTTCGGTACCCAGGTTCGGGTAACGAATTTAAACAACGGTCAATCGGTTGTTGTGCGAATTAACGACCGAGGGCCCTACAGCGGCGGACGTGTTATCGATCTGTCTGCGGCGGCTGCCCGAGCAGTCGGATTAATTCAGGCAGGAGTGGCTCCGGTTAGCGTCGATGTATTGGGCGTTGCCCAAACTGCTGCCAGCCAAAACTAGCGAAAACTGACAACTAACGAAAACCAATAGAGCGTCAAAATGCTGTTTTCATAATTTGGGGTGAAGAGATGGAGGCACAATGCGTCTCCATCTCTTTGTGAGGATTGGGTATCAGGCTTTGAGGGTGAGGAAGCGCCTATTGCAACATTTCCTCACCCTCAAAAATTTGTTTTTACCTGATGGAGCTAAGGTATAAGCAGGTGGTTTGTGGAATTTTGTAAACTACTAGGCGGGAGTAGAGTCAAACCCGGGAGATGGTAGTGCGCCTGTTTACAACGGTTGCTGGATTACGCTGTTATTTGAACTTCAAACGGTCTGAGCAGGGGCTAGCTGAGCAAAAGCTGGCTGCTATGAAGGCTATAGCATTGGGGTCCGTAACAGGGGGGGGCGTAACAGTGGGACTAGTGCCAACAATGGGAGCGCTGCACCCAGGGCACCTAAGCCTGATTCATCGGGCCCGGCAAGATAACTATCTGGTTATTGTCAGTATTTTTGTTAACCCGCTGCAGTTTAGTCCCAATGAAGATTTTCAAAAATATCCTCGGACACTATTGCAAGACCAGCAGCAGTGTGAACAGGCAGGTGTTGATGTAATTTTTGCCCCGACTGCTGCCGAGCTATATGGTACAGTTCCCCCTATAAGTGAAGCTCTGACTCAGGTGCTGCCTCCTGCGACAGCGATCGCCCGTCTGTGTGGACGCTTTCGCCCTGGACATTTTGAGGGGGTAGCAACGGTAGTCGCCAAGCTACTCAATCTGGTACAACCTGATCGAGCTTACTTTGGGCAAAAAGATGCTCAACAGTTAGCAATTTTGCAGCAGATGGTAGCAGATTTGAATATTCCCGTAGAGATTGTGGGTTGTCCGATTGTGCGAGAAGCAAATGGACTGGCGTTGAGTTCACGCAATCAGTATTTGACAGATGCAGAGCGATCGCAGGCAACCGTTCTTTACCGCAGTTTGCAGAAGGCTGAACAACTGTTTCGGTCAGGCAATCTAGAGTCCGCTGCTTTGCTAGCAGCGGTTGAAGCAGAGCTAGCGACTGAGCCCGCCGTCAAACCTCAATATGCGGAGCTAGTTGACCCAGTCACCCTAGCGCCATTAGAACGGGTGGAGGAGTCAGGACTGCTGGCGATCGCTGCTTATCTTGGCTCAACCCGACTGATCGATAATCTTGTGCTGCGAAATCGTCAACCCATTTTGGCGATTGATGGTCCAGCCGGGGTCGGTAAATCTACTGTAGTCCGCCAAGTGGCTCAAAATTTGGGGCTACTTTATCTAGATACGGGAGCGATGTATCGAGCAGTAACCTGGCTCGTGCTGCAATCGGGTATTGCCTTAGGTGATCAGCCTGCGATCGCCGAGTTAGTTAGCCAGTGTCAGATTGAGTTAGAAAACCAAGTCAAAAATTTGCCATCTACACCTAGAGTTTGGGTGAACGGGCAGGATGTGACTCAGGAAATCCGCAGTGCAGAAGTGACCGCCCACGTCTCGGCCGTTGCAGCTCAACCCGCTGTGCGGCGATCGCTGGTAAAGCAGCAGCAGCAGTATGGGTGCAAAGGTGGAATTGTGATGGATGGTCGCGACATCGGCACTCATGTGTTTCCTGATGCCGAGCTAAAAATCTTCTTAACTGCTTCAGTGCAGGAGCGGGCACGACGGCGACAGCTTGACCTAAAGAATCAGGGACAAACAGGAGTCAGCCTGGAAGAATTAGAACGCGCTATCTACGAGCGAGATCACAAAGACAGCACTCGTAGCATTGCCCCTTTACGGAAGGCAGAAGATGCGATCGAAATTCAAACTGACGAACTCACCATTGATGAGGTTGTTGCTAAGATCGTCAGCCTTTATCACCAGAAATTGGGGTAGCTTCCGAAGATTCACTGAGTACTAAATCAGGGATATCTCTGATGTGAATGAAAGGTTTTATAAATTACAACAAAATAGCTGCAACTACTGAAGAGCTCTTTCGGTAGAGAAGAATCTAGCAAGACCAATCTCACAGTTGAAAGAGCAGTGTTAGGCAAAATAGAGTGCATTTAACCTAGAGTAAATTTTGCTGCATAGTGCTGTGGCTATTTGATAGCGGCTTTGGAGAAGGAGCTTTTTTTGATGGCATTGTCCAAAAGATGGAATCTCAAAAATATCTTCGGGAACATTCTCCCTCCAAAGTAAGACTCAACTCATGAGGCGAAAATTACGCCTGGGGTGTTGAAGCCAGCAGCGTTAGATCAGGTCTGAGATCACGGCTGAGTCTAGACCCAACAAGCCAAGCATTTACCGATTCTTCTAAAGCGCTAGCTATTAGCATCGCTGCCAAACCCAGAGGTGATCTTGCCTCATGAGTTTGGAGAAATTTTGTTGTGCGCTCATAGCCCTGATATCACCGACAAGTTTTGTCAAGACTGACTCACCTGCCTGCTTTTTCAAAGTGTTCAGGGTCATGCCTTTCGTAAATCTTTTGGCATTTAACATCCAACAAACTTGGAGGTATAACCTTGTTTTCTACGGAATCTGATACAGCTCAAACCCCTAATTTAGCTCAGATCCCCAATACGCTGACCCCTAAAAACGAGATTGCTTCCATCCTCAGCGTCAATGGTGCAGGCAACGCCATTACTCGCGCCGATTATGACAACATTGACAATTGGATCAAAGGTGGTTCGGGTAACGACACCCTCACTGGCAACGACAGTAGCAACTCCATTTTTGGAGACAAAGGCAACGATACCCTATCAGGTCGGGGTGGCAATGACCTAATAAAAGGTGGCGAAGGACACGATCGCCTCTATGGAGATGCTGGAAACGATCAGCTTATCGGTGACAGTGGCAATGATGCCTTGGTGGGCAGTGATGGTCGAGATATCTTGGAAGGCGGCAGCGGTCGAGAGCAGCTGGATGGCGGCAAAGACAAAGACATTCTGACAGGCGGCGGTGACCGAGATAAATTTGTTTTTAGCTCGGCTGATAGTGCCTCAAGGTTAGAAGATGCTGACGTTGTCACCGACTTTGAAAACGGTCGCGACAAGATTAAAGTGACAGGTGGTGTTACGTTTGAGCAACTCAACATTGCTCAAGGAAGCGGTAGTTTTGCTGAAGACACCGTTATTCAAGAGAAGCGCTCCGGCAAATTTGTCGCAGTGCTGAAGGAAGTCAGCAGTAGTGTCATTAATCGAGATGATTTCACGGGTCTAGCTGCTTTCATGCCCAAGCCCACTCCTGCCCCTATTTCTAGCCCAACTCCCAGTCCAACCACAATTCAGCCTCGTAGCAGCGGTGACACGATTCGCATCGAAGCGGAAAGTATGAACTTAAGCACTTACCGCAAAGAGTCAAACTGGGCTGTTTCAAAAGACTCCCTCATTACTCTAAAGGGAGGAAGCAGCAGCGAGTCAGGTAAGGCGACTCGCAGCTTTAGTGGTCCTTCAGGTACCTACAAGGTTGTTGTCGGTTATGTTGACGAAACCGATGGAGTGAGCCAACTGCAAACTCGCGTTGCTGGGAAAACGCTCAATACCTGGAATCTGGATAAAAACTTGGGCAGCGACGCAATTAGCAGCAGAAACTTAGTGCGCCGCACGGTTGCTGAGAGGGTTTCTGTGAAGCAGGGCGACCTGATTGAGATTCTGGGTAAGGAAAATAAAGGCGAACATGCTCGCGTAGACTACATCGAGTTCATTCAGACTGAAAATAGCTCATCTCCCACGCCTACTCCAGCGCCCACACCTGCTCCGGTTCCAGGGCCCACTCCAGCGCCCGCTCCCACGCCTACTCCAGTTCCGACACCTGCGCCCACTCCTGCCCCTTCGTTGAGCAAGGGAACTTTGGCCTTTAGCTCAACTAACTTCAGTGTGAACGAGGATGCCGGAACAGCAACCATCACCGTCAACCGTACAGGTGGTGACGATGGCGAAGTTCGCATCAACTACGCAACTGTAAGCGGTGGCACTGCTAAAGCGGGAGAAGACTATAGCGGCACTTCTGGCACTTTAGTCTTTGCCGATGGTCAGACTAGTAAGAGCTTCACCATTAGCATGAGGGATGATGATGGCGTTGAGGGCAATGAAACCGTCAAGCTGTCTCTTACCAATGTGATTGGGGCGAAGCTAGGTGATGCGAAGGAGGCGACGCTAACAATCGCAAATGATGACAAGCCTGCGGACAATGGCGGCTCAGGTGGCGGGCCTATCGGCGGCGGACAATCTTCGCTAAACAACAAGACGGTCAAGTTTAGCGGTTCGGATGGTCAGGCGGCGATCGCCTCTAGCGGTGCAGCCAAAGTCACTATCGGTAGCCAAACTATCTATATTGGCTCTCAGCAAGTCACCAGCATCAACCAAAACCCGATCATCGCTAGCTTTGACAGTCAAAACCCCGGCAACAACTGGGTCAAAACCAACTACGAGACAACGGGCGCTGACGGTCGCGGTTATGGACTCTTCTGGGACGGCAGTTCGCTCTACGGCGTTTTTAGCGTAGACGGCACGCAAGGTTCATCTAGCCAAGATTTCCGCCGTGCTTCTTCTGATGCTACTCAACAGTGGCTGAGAAGCTATGGGCAGGGTGGTGGATCTAAAGTTGCCGTGCTAGCGCGGATCGATCCCAAGACAGGCGACATGGTGGATGCAGCTTATCTTTCGGCTGTGTTGAGCAGCGGCAAGAGTAACTCACTCGCCGTTACTGGCATCTCTACTAACTCGAAGGGCAATCTGGTTGTCAAAGCACAATCCTACTTTGCTCCTCGTCGTCCCGACGGAAAAGCCATGACTCAGACAGGTTCAGTTGGTTCACCGTTTGACTATACGGTTGAAATCACTCGCGACCTGAAGACTGTAGTTAACACTTCGGCTAACGGTTGGCGTTAGGAATTTGCTTTAGTCGCTCAGTGAAGTGAAATTGCCATCAGATTGCTAAAAGCCATCAGGTTGCTAAAAAAGGGCAAGGAGCTTAAGCTCCTTGCCCTTTCGCACTGGGTCTCGTTCACTTGTCCAAATCCTTACGAAGAAATGGTATGTCCAGCGGCAACAATTAACTGTTTAAATGTTTCCTCAGATGCTTGAGAGTTAATGGTAACGGTCTTGGTGTCCACGCTCACTTCAACATCAGCATCAGGTTCTGTGGTCAAAATTGTCTCCTTAAGCTGTTCCGCAGAATCAGGACTATCAATAGATGGAACGTGTAATTTCAGCGCCATAATATCTCTCGTAATTTTACTATGGCTATTTTTTACCGTTTGCCCTCGTCTAGGTAGTAGCTAGAGACAGATTTTTGTAGTGCGATCGCCCCTTCCCTAAGCCGTAGGAACCCCTAAGGCGTGGGAAAGTGAATCATCACATCATAGTTGTCCCAAAAAGATTTTAGATCCCAGCGAAAGTTGTATGCAGTAGGGGCGATCGCTTTCGTATCAGGAAATGCCAGTAGTTGGTTATCTAACCCTGCCTTTCGCATTGTTAGGGCAAACAGATTTGTTTGTTTCGCAGAAATAATTAGCGCACTCTTCATTTGCTCTCGTGCCGTCAAAACACCTGCCAGGTGCAAGAAGAAAGGACGTGAATTGCCCAAACCCACGTCGTAAAGCGAACAGTGACTTCCACCAAACAATGCCACATGCCGCGAACCAGGGCGAAACTGTTGACGAATATTTTGGGCAATAAACCCATCGCGGCTGAGTCGCTGACGCTCGGCGTGAACTTCTTCCAGATTTTTCCAGGCGGTTTGCTGCGCTGTTTCGTCTACACCTAGAACCTGTACATCGGGATTTCTGGCTTGCACTGCACGGATCACAGCAGCAATATCGGCACCAAACAGGCTAATAGAGGGAATTCCTGCTTCTACTTGACTTAGGAATTGTTCAACCTGGGGTGGGTCTGCCTCCAGCATCAGCACATCCACATCAAGTTGTGAAAAGATATCCTGTGCCAAAAACTGGCGGAATGCCTGGTTATGGATTTCGCCTAGACAAAGAAATTCAAGATTTGACCGGTTGATCGATTCAATCCATTCACTCAAAGCAACTTGGTGAGCATTGAGTTCTGCCTGTAGGTCAAGCGTATCGGCTAGCCAAAACCTGGGGTCGAGATTTTCTGCTGGAGAAACTGCCTCAGAGGAAGGTGAAGCCGGGACAGAATTTAATCCAAATCCTGGTCTAGCAAAAATCACGACCAGCGTCAGAACAAGCAGAAATAAAGCGCTTTGGACCGTCTTAGGCATGTGTCCTCTGATAAGCCAGGTTTGTCTCAAGGGCTTGTTTTCAGGACTGGACTTGGTCCGTTTAAGGTTGAAGCGTTTGAGTATTGCGCTGCTGTAGGTCGAGTTTAGCCCGCAATTCACCTTTGATGCGGCTTAAGATAGAAGCCTCATCCAGGGAAGCCAGAATTTTGGTGACGACTGCTTTAGGTCCGTCCGGTCCCCAAGAGGCTCCATTCGCTAAATAAGCTTTGGTAACTTGCCCAATGCCGTAGGAGGAAACTCCGGCAACTCCAGCTTGGGTCAACGCAACCGAGAGGTAGGGTAGCAGGGAAGCTCCTCCAGTTGCAGGCGCAGAAAGCCCTAATAGTCCCTTAAGCGAACTGAGTCCAAAGGTGGCGACAAGTTCACTGGCGGTGATGCCACCCATGCTGACAGCAATTTTTTGTAGCAAGCTGACTGCGCCCTGCTGAGTCATGACGATGCCATATAGTTTTGATAGGGTCAAAATCATTGCTACATCGATTACGGTGCCGCTGAGTAAGTCGAGCGCTGTAACTGGGTTGAGGGCGATCGCCACTGCCTTTGTCATCACCCCATTCCAGATAATTTGATTGGCACTGCGATCGCGAATTTCCATCTTGCGCTGCACCAGTTGCTCATTCACATCATCGGCGTAGAGCATCGTGTTCAACGCCACGAGTGCTTTACCTTCGCGGTGCAAAATCTCCAAAATTTTCAGCTTCAATTCATCAACCTGGGGCATACCCTGACTGAGATTTGCTACTACTTTACCGTCAGGACGACGAACTGCCCTGGCAATCAGGGGGGAGGCTGCCGTCATCACAATTTCGTCGGGCGAAAGCAGTTCACGCACCCGCTCATCTCGAATTTTGTGGTAAATCGCCAATCGGTCAGCCTGAGGATACTGGTCGATTTTGTTTAATACCAGGAGAATTGGCTTGCTGGCTTGACGTAACTCTGAGAGAGCCGTGTACTCAACCTGGGTCATGTCTCCAGCAATCACAAACAGAATCAGATCCGCCTGTTTTGCCACCTGTCGTGCCAGTGCCTCGCGGCTTTCGCCATGCACCTCATCAATGCCGGGGGTGTCAATTAGCTCAACTTGGGAATTGCCCAAACCGGGTAGTGAAACTCTAAGTAGGGGGCGATCGCTTCCCTCAACTGCTTCCCGGCGTAAGTTCCAACTGGCGCTCTGCATCTGCTGCGTTACGCCATGAGTAGGTCCAGTCGTAAATACAGGTTGACCTAGGAGCGCATTAAGCAGCGAAGACTTTCCCCGTCCTACCATGCCAAACACAGCAATGTGAACAACCTGGCGATCGAGCTTATCTAACATAGATTCCAGGCTGTAGATCTCTGTTTCCAGACCGGCCCGTTCTCTCGCTGTAAGATCCAGAGTAGTCACCAGTTCACGTAAAGCCTCTTGAGCCTGCCTGTAGTGCAACTCTGCCTGGATGTCTTCAAAACTGTGAATTGTTTCTTCTAGCTCAGTATCCAGTCTCGCCTTTTGCTCAGATGATTCTGCTGCATTCACCGCTGACAAAGTGGGATCTGGGGTTGAATTAAAGTCAGGATTGGACGAAGAACCAGGCAAAACCGAACCTCCAGAAGCAAAAAGCCCTAACACTCCTCATACCATCTTCAGCAGAGCGCTGGTTCAATCCTAGCTATTTCTCCAAAACTCTTGGAATAGACAACGGCTGATTTAGGAATAAGTTTGACCACTGAAGTGATGAAGGTGCTTTTAGTCAGATGTGAGAGCCGCACTCAAATCAATGCAACTCTCACAACAAACCTGAAACGATAAGCCAGATTCAGACATTTCTAAGAATCAGAAGACAGCGATGCTGCAATCGCTCACTAAGAGACATCTCCTGAAGCACCAATGCCTGACAAAGAGCCTGAACCAATACTTAGCGGAAACGCCGCTTGCGCCGGGCCATAACTGCCTTGCGCTTACGCTTCTCTAATGGGGTTTCAAAATGACGATGGCTCTTTACGTCTGCCAAGATTCCTGCTTTGGAAACCTGCCGCTTAAACCGTCTCAGAGCTGACTCGATACCTTCGTTCTCACCTAAGAGCACTTGGGTCATTACTTGCTTCTCCTTAAAGCTAATCTTCACTAATCATTTTACTCAACCAGGGCGATCGCTCGACCCTTCCCTACCTTGGATAAGCTCAGCTATTAGAAACAGAAGCTATACCACCTACACATTCTAAAGCTACAGCCAGTATCAGGTAAATATTAGCTCCAATGGTATTTCAAAATTTCATGTAGCTTGTCACAAGCCTTATACCAATTCTCGTTAAGGCAGCATGTTTGGAACATACCGCGTACACGTGTGCTTCAAAATATGTAGCCTCATGTAGAGCCAGTCTTAGCAAACAAAAGATAAGTCAACTGCACCAAAGTGGGTACTTAAGGCCACATTCAAATTCTCAAGCGCCTTCACCAGCCAAGCTACTGCATCACGAGTATAGGCTTCGTAGTGGCTAAATAAGATCGAAAAGCGCCGCTCTAAGGATGGCTTGACTTTACGGCATAGCAGCACAATCTTAAGCAGCAGCCCAGTCGTAAGAACTGGCCCCAAATTAGTGAGCAAATCCACAAAGACAAAATGCTGAGGACGCTGAGGACTTTCAACCACAAGGAAGTTGAGCAGTTGGCTGCAAGTCCGCACCACCAGAAAATCGTCTAGAGGTTTGGAGTTGCTGTCAGGCAGCGTAGACTTGAGATGCTGATAAAGCTGATTGTTAAACTTCCGTCTTCCGTATTCTGGATCGACCGAGGAAGTCATGTATTGATAGAGATCGTCCTTAAACGTTTTGTACGTTACTGCCTGACCGCTATGTGCCAAGAAGCTATAAGCCAAATCGCGATAAGTACTCGATCCTTCAACCTTGCCAATGTAGTGTCGGATTGCTCTACCTAACTCCTGATCATTGAGCAGCGTCGGATTAGCGACGGGTTGAATGATTCGCTGGGCGGTGGGTGAAGATAAGCGAGACGCGATTTGCGATCGCCGCATTTGGTAAGTCACATACTGCGACAGATCAATCTCAAACTGCCGCTGTACTCTGAACTGGATCTGTTTGACAGTATGCTGATGCTCTTGAGTGCTATCTTCACTCAAAAGGCAATGTTCGTAGAGATAGGGGTAGCGTCTAATTAGCGTACCGAGAGGGCGATTTCCTGCATTGGCGTTATTTTCGGCTTCCTGCACTACCTGAGCTAAGCGACGCAGTGTCAGGTATTGTTCAGTTTCAGTAAAAAGTTTGACGAGTTCTCGCAATCGGCGAACAGAGCGCGATCGCTTGATGCCGGTGACGGGCTCAGCCGGAATTGTTTCAAATAGCCCAACCAACTCAGGAATGGCCATTTGAAACTGCGAGCGTGCCTGCCAGCGGTTAATCAGAATGTGGCAGCAGCGGTTTAGGACGTACCGAAATTCCTCAGAAGCCAACCCTGACGCTGTCACAGCATCAAGACTGGCTGCAATGTCAGCATCAGGATATCCTGTGCCATCAATGAATAGACAGCGAAAGCGTTTGATCAGTCGATCGGGAGGCTCCAGTTCGATCCAGTGGAGCAAATGATCGTAGATTTCCTGCTCGTGCCGCGTGATTTGTCTGTTACTGCAGCCTGTCCATGTAGTCACAACAGTTGGCGCTCCTCGGCCCAATCACCAACAGTAAATCCAACCCAATGTCTATCTAATAGAACCATTCTGTCAAGGTAGAAAACCCTAAACCAGAAAACCGACCAACAGAGATATGGATTTAACAGCTTCTTGTATATATGTCTCCAATACTACTTAAGCTGCGTCCTGGAAAATTGTGATTTCAATCACTTTTACTTTAAAACTTTGATGAACTTCCCAAAGAACAAGACTCGGCTGAAATCTAAAAGTAGACTTCTTACTGACGTTTCTACGCATATTTACTTGATCACCTGTATAAAAATACGCATTCCGAAACTTGGTGAATAGCCCCCTTTAAGAAAATATATTAGGTTGAGCGGTTTGAGCAGCGTTTCACTTTACTAAATCTTTAACTTGCCTCCCATTAATTTGACAAATTCTCAGGACAGTGTAAGGCATGGCGCGAGCAACATCATCCGACACCTTTCAGCCGCATTTCGGGTGATTGAATGGTGCTATCGAACCTCCATCAACTTAAATAACGATCTTTCCGGTGCTGCACTGTGGCTAGTCTTGAGAGATTTGAGCTTGCAAGCTTTCTAACTCTGCTTGCTGTGCTTGCGTTGTTGATTCTGTCATTGGCAGACTGGCTGTTGAGGATTCGGTTTAAAACTATAAGAAAATTAATTCAATCTGCTGACGCACTTTCAGCCCAGTAGGAGGTCAATCTGCCAAATCAACCTGCTAGATTGCGTAGATTTAGCAGTTTATGAATCACATTTCCGGGCGAAGACAAGCATAAAGTTGTGGCATTCTGGATCATACGCCAACCACTACATATTCCTGGCAGACAACTCACACAGGTAGGGCAGATTGATGGACGATAAGTTGATGTTGATGATTCCTGGACCGACTCCTGTGCCGGAACAGGTTTTGCTGGCGCTGGCGAAGCATCCAATTGGGCATCGCAGCGGTGATTTCAATAAGGTGATGGCGGAGGTGACGCAAGGGTTGAAGTGGCTGCACCAAACCCAAAATGATGTTTTGGTCTTAGCGGCTAGTGGTACGGGGGCGATGGAAGCGGGAATGATCAATTTCCTGAGTCCGGGCGATCGCATTTTAGTAGGCTGCAACGGCAAGTTTGGCGAGCGTTGGGCAGAGGTAGGCAAGGCTTACGGACTGAATGTAGAGACAATTACATCTGAGTGGGGCAAACCGCTGAACCCGGATGAGTTTCGCGTCAAGTTAGAAGCTGATACCGACAAGCAAATCAAGGCTGTCGTTGTCACCCATAGCGAAACTTCAACAGGTGTGTTGAACGATTTAGAGACGATCAACCGCTATGTTAAAGGACACGGCGAAGCGCTGATCATTGTTGATGCTGTGACCAGTATTGGAGCTGTACACTTGCCCATAGATGAATGGGGCTTGGACGTGGTGGCTTCCGGTTCCCAAAAGGGTTTTATGATTCCACCAGGTTTGGGATTTGTTGCGGTTAGTCCAAAAGCCTGGGAGGCTTACGCTCACGCTAAGTTACCGCGTTTTTACCTTGATTTGGGCAAATATCGCAAGGATGCTGCTAAAAATAGCACTCCCTTTACACCGCCTGTAAACCTATTTTTTGCGCTTCAGACTGCGCTGAAAATGATGCAAGCAGAGGGCTTAGAGAATATTTTTGCTCGTCACCAGCGTCATATGCACGCTACTCGTGCTGCGATGAAGGCGCTGAGTCTACCGTTGTTTGCGGCTGATCAGGCAGCGAGTCCAGCGATTACGGCGATCGCCCCTGCCAACATCGATTCTGAACAGATTCGTGGCATTCTCAGGAAACAGTTTGATATTGCGGTTGCAGGTGGGCAAGACCATCTCAAGGGCAAGATTTTCCGTATTGGGCATCTTGGCTTTGTCAGCGATCGCGACATTCTCACTGCCATTGGTGCTTTGGAGTCGGCGCTTCAATCTCTGGGGTACGACAGCTTTACGCCTGGTGCAGGCATCGCAGCGGCAGCAGCAGTCTTTGCTCATTAGGTGACTACCGCTCATTAGGTGACTATGAGCTTCAAGCGTCCTAATCTCCTAATTAGTTCACTAATGCAAAGAGCGGGTCGATAGTTGACCCGCTCTTTTGCGTTGAGATATTAAGCTGTAATCGCTCCAGGTTATTCGATTGTCTGTCCAACTGATGCCGCAGTGCCACAGATTTAAAGTCATGCATTCCTTGGAGGTGATTTAAGCTTGAGTCGTCTCCATCCAATCAAAAATGCGATCGAGTTGTTCTAGCGTTACCAGACCGTACTGCCACAAAATCATGGGCAATGGTCCAGGGTCTTGCTCACGATGTCGCAGAGCGATCGCAATAGAAGAAGCAGAGAGCGCTAAATCTTCTTGTAAAAAGTGAATAAATCGAGAGTGGGTTGTGGGTGTCATATTGTGAGTTCACCTCCTTGCTGTGACCTATTGTGAAATTTGTATTTGAATCTGTGAGCAGCCGATAGCCACTCTTTCATCTGTCCTCTGCCCAATTTGACTAAGTTTCCTAACTGACCTAACTAGATTTAGCAAGTCAACAAACGACTTTTGGCAATTTGTTGTTTACTCTACTCGTTTTGCAGTCAACACCCGGTCAATCTGGATAATTCAGCTGAAAGTTTAACAATTTACCTCTTTAGGCTCGCTATCGCTGAATTACGACAACTAAACCTTGAGTGCTACCTTATATCTTCCGCAAGAGTACTCTATTTTCCTAATACAGACGTAAAGAACACTCGTAGAAACCAGGAGACTTTGTAAACGTTATATAAGTATCCCTGCCGCTTTAAAGCTTCAGGGAAGAATAAACTATCAAATCCACATGAGCTTGTACAGATGTATTCACCCTAGATTTAGCAATCAGGGCAATAAGTTTTGTGAAATCGCGGAACTTTAATAAGTGGGCTAATTCGCTTCGCTTTGCAGAAACTCGATCGCAACCTGATCGCCAACCTGTAGTCCTAGCTCTGCTGCACGTCCGCCTCGCAACTCAATCACCTGGTTGACAGAACCTTCTGGGCCGTAGGTGGGGCAAGTCGGGGTGGTGCAGGGAGGGACGTTGGAGGCGATCGCCTGCACTTCCTCATTTAGCAAAAAAACCATGTCTAGCGGAATTAGCACATTCCGCATCCAAAAATTAACTGGGCGGGGAGGCTCAAATTCAAACAACATTCCCCGGTCATCTGCTAGTTCGCTTCTAAACATCAGCCCGGTCGCCTGTTGCTGAGGGGTACGAGCCACTTCGAGCTGAATCTGCTGATCGCCAACAGTAGCTTGAGCTGAGATAGGCAAAGATTGTCCTGAGTTAGACTGCGAGGTTTCAACGGGGGTGGGTGACTGAGCTGATTCTGAGGGACTGCTAGTCTCCGGTGGAGTGGAGGGATAAGTGCAGCTCATAAGCAGCACACTTAACCCAATGGTGAATGTGCTAACTAAACACAAACGATTCATAAAAAATTTGGCGATCGCCATCTAAACTTCTCTTAAAACGTAACCAACCCCGCGTACGGTCTGAATCAGGCGCTTTTCGCCTTCGTCTTCGATTTTTAAGCGCAGATAGCGAATGTAGACCTCAATTACGTTGGACTCGCCCATAAAGTCGTAGCCCCAAACATTCTCTAAAATCTGTTCGCGGGTCAGCACCTCACGCGGATGCTCCATTAAATATTTTAGTAGCTCAAATTCTTTCATCGTCAGGTCAATCGCCCGTCCATACCGCAGCGCCCGACGAGTTGCCAGATCCAGCACCAGTTCGCCGAATCGCAGTTGCTCAGCACTCACGGTATCTGGCTGCAAGTAGAGCTGCACCAGCTTTAAAAATTCCTCAGTCCGGTAGGGCTTAAGAAAATAGTCATCTGCCCCAGCTTCTAGGCAAGCGACGCGGTCATCCACCGTGTCGCGCGCCATCAGCAACACTACAGGCATTCGCACTCCAGCCGCTCTCAAGTTGTTGCAGAGCCACAGCCCAGACTCGCCCGCTAGCATCCGGTCGATCACAATCAGCGACGGTTGAAACTCGTTCGCTTGATGCAAGCCACTTACTGCGTCGTAGGCGATCGCTGTTTCATAACCAGACTCTCTCAGATCCGCGCTGACGTGCTGAGCCAGAGATTCATCTGTCTCAACGAGCAGCACGCGAGGGCTGTGGTCAGGAGTTGCTGTGTTCATAAGATGCGATAAGCATTAATACCCTGTTTTAGCACGTTCAGGACAGAATGACTTCACCGCTTTGGGTAGTGCTTAAGGTAACTCAACAGAAGTGGGCTTAGCGATGTGTGGCAGCCCCCAGCCTAACTTTTCGCGCAGGACGTGGAAAAACTCGGTCGGCTGAAGGCGAATGAAACGGGCGGAATGGGGCGATCGCTGCACTTGCACCCGATCTTCAGGCGAAACGTAGCAGCCTGCATTCCCATCCACTACCATTACCAGGCGATCGGGATTGGCTGGGTAAATAGTCACAGGCTCGTTGTCCGCAAACACCAGCGCACGCGAGGCTAAAGAGTGCGGACAAATTGGCACAAGCTGTAGGGCTGGAACACCCGGTGCGACAACCGGCCCACCCGCCGACAGTGAATAAGCAGTGGAGCCTGTTGGCGTAGAAATCATCACCCCATCTGCGGCAATGTCAATTGGGGCGTGTTTGCCAATCTCAATCTCAAAATGGCACATGCTGGTCAGGGGTTCCCGGTGGATCACCATTTCGTTCAGACAAAGCGCTTCCCAGGTCAGTCCATCCCGGCCCTGGAACACCTGCACAGCAAGCATGGCTCGCTCTTCGACTTCGTAGTTTCCCTCGATCAAAGCCTCGATCGCCTGAGGCAATTGGCTGATGTAAACCTCAGTCAAAAAGCCCATGTGCCCCGTATTTACGGTTAGTAGGGGAATACGACTGGGAGCAACCTGACGAAAGGCCGACAAAACCGTGCCATCGCCTCCCAAAACGATCGCGAAAGCCATTTCCTGGTCAAACCCAGGCGGAACAAGCTGATCAATCGGGGTGTGGCAGATGGGACGATCAGGGCTAGAGTAGCCCAAGATGCCGCCAGCACCCGTTGTCAGGTAAACATCCCAGCCGCACGTTACCAGCTTGGCTCTTAACTCCTCGGCAACGCGACAGGCAACGGGCTTGATATCGTTGTAAATAATGCCAGCTTTGGGCACACTCAGCGTCCAGATTCAGGGTTCAAAATTGCAAAAGCTGCAACTGATGCAGAAGAGGGCGATCGCCAGGATTGCCCTTTTCATAGCTTAGTGTGTTGAGCAATTCTTGAACAGCAGCGAATGCAGATTGACCTGTGTTGAGCAGGATTTCTGCCGATTTTTTTGTTAGAGCCGACAACTTTTGCCTTATGAGCACCCTATTTGCCTTTCCCAACTCCTTCACGTTCTCGATGGGACAAGCCGCAGCAATGCAGTGATCCACAGTAATGCAGTGATAAAGTGGAAGACTAACGTTCCTTCGATTTACTCAAGTCAGAGAGGAAAACTGTCAGCATGGGCAAAACGATTCGAGGCTTGATTTTTGTTGTAGATGACAACATCGATACCGACCAAATCATTCCGGCGGAATATCTGACCCTAGTCCCCTCAAAGCCCGATGAGTATGAAAAGCTGGGCAGCTATGCGCTGATTGGCTTGCCCGATCGCTACGGCAAATTTATTGCCGAGGGCGAGATGAAAACTATATACCCGATCATCATCGCTGGGGAAAACTTTGGCTGTGGCTCTTCTCGTGAACATGCACCGATCGCCTTAGGAGCAGCAGGAGTAGAGGCAGTCGTGGCTCAGTCCTACGCCCGCATCTTTTTCCGCAACTGTACAGCAACGGGTGAACTGTATCCTTGGGAAGTGGGCGATCGCCTCTGCGACCAATTTGAAACAGGGCAAGAAGTCACAATCGACTTTGAGCAGAATCGGCTGATCAACCACACGCTCAACCAGGAATATAGTCTTCAACCGTTAGGAGATGTCGGTCCTGTCATTGATGCAGGTGGAATTTTTGCCTATGCCCGTCAGACTGGAATGATTGCAACTAAAGCCTAGAAATAGCAAAGTTCAAATGCCTTCTGAAGCGGCAAAACGCTTGCCTCATCAAGGATTGAGAGATTACGCCTTGCATGAATAACCTTGTAGCTTTTCGAACATATAGGATTTTCATAAGCAAAGAATAAGTGCAACTAATCGTCATAAAAGTTATACAACGGTTGTCGAGTTCTTTATATTCTGTTACAAAGGATGAGAACTCTCGTGAACGCGCATTCGCATGTTTGGTGGTTTTACTGGTTTGACTAATCGTCCTGGCACAGACATGGGTGAGCGCATGCTCAATACTGTCGCCAGTCAGTCTATCCGCCACTTGTTCACCCAAAGTGAGTCGGTTGAAGTTGATATTCGCTGCTATCCCTCTAGCAAGCTGCTGCAAGGCAGTATTGACAGCTTTAAGATGAGCGGTCGAGGATTGACAATCCGCAGACAGTTTCAGGTCGAGGAAATGTCCTTTGAGACTGATGCTGTTTCAATTGACGTTGGCTCGATCATGGGGGGGAAGATCCGTCTGAAGCAGCCGACACAAGCCGTTGCGCAGGTCACTCTTTCGGAAGAAGCAATAAATCGGGCATTTGAGGCTGATCTGGTAGAAAAGCGCCTCAAAAACGTTGAATCAGAAACTTTAACTAACCTTTCGGGCGGGGAAGCCATTTCTTTTAGAGCAGTCAAGGTACAGCTGTTGCCTGACAACCGGGTACAAATTGCAGCGAAGACCGACCTGCCAAACCGGAGCGACGTGCCCATCAGCATGACCGCGACGCTGACAGTTGAAAAACGCCGCCGAATTTCTTTTGCCAACCCTCAGTTTGAGCCAGAAGCGGTGCCTGAGGACGTGCGCGGGCTGTCTGAAGTTCTAACTATGGCATTCGCCGAGATTTTGGATAGTATGGTCGATCTAGATCGATTTGACTTGGATGGCGTAATGCTCCGAGTTAATCGTCTAGAAACTCATGGAAAAAAGTTGGTCTTTAGCGGTTACGCTCAGATTGACCACTTTCCAGGAACTTGATCAGACCGAAAAAAGGCATGTCAATTAGCAACTTATTTGTCCTAGGTGGGGTCGTCATGTGGCCCCTACTAGGACTATCAATCTTGGCAACAGCGCTAATTCTAGAGCGTGTTGTCTTCTGGTTCCAGGTGGCTCGCCGCCAAGATCGGGTAATCCGCGAAATTTTAGCGCTTTATCGTCGTAGTGCTCGTACAGCATTCCAGAAGTTAGAGCAGAATGCAGATTTGCCGATGGCCCGAATCTTCATAGCGGCTATGGAGCTAGAGCAGGCGACTCCAGATGAGTTTAGGCTGGCGTTGGAAAGCGCTGCACAGGCAGAACTGCCGCTGCTAAAGCGCTTTAACACGATCTTCGAAACGGTAATCAGTGTATCCCCGCTGCTAGGTCTGCTGGGCACCGTTTTAGGCTTGATCAATTCATTCGCGTCTTTGCGCGTAGGAGACTTGAGCAGCACTCAGGCAACCGGAGTAACGGCAGGGATCAGCGAAGCGCTAATTTCAACTGCTTCGGGCTTGGTTGTGGCGATATTTACGCTGCTGTTTGCCAATATGTTTCGCGGACTATATCTAAGGCAAATGGCTCTAATTCAAGAGTATGGTGGTCAGTTAGAGCTACTTTACCGCCGCCGCTATGAGCGAGGAGGTTTGCCTTATGCGCCTACCCAGTGAGCCAGACATACCGCCGCAGATTAACATAGTGCCGATGATCGATGTGATCTTTGCGATCTTGACGTTTTTCATTATGTCTACGCTATTTCTGACCCGCTCTGAGGGGCTACCGGTGAATGTGCCTGGAGCTGCTACCGGTGAAGCTCAGCCGCAGAATCAGATTGTAGTGACCATTAACCAGGGGGGGGAGCTTTTTCTCGATCGCCAACCTGTTGTGCTGGATGACCTAGCAGCGCAAACACAGACGTTAGTAGCATCGGGACAACCCCCGCTCGTGGTGATCAACGCCGATGCAGCGGTCGATCATGGGCAGGTCGTAGCGGTAATGGATCGGCTACGGGCAATTGAGGGAGTGAGGCTGGCGATCGCAACTCAGCGTCCCTGATAGCAGGGGGCATAGGTTAAAAAACTCGTTGCTCTTATATCGGTTCATACATTGCCAGCAGTTCCGAAAGCCTGATAGGAGGTTGTCCAATTCCTTTAAGGTATACCTGCCGATCAGAGGTTTCTGCACCGGTTAGACGAATTTGCAAATAATCTGACGGTCGCTGTTCTAGACGTTCTGCCCATTCGATCGCGACGATGCCCAATGGGTTTTCTATCTCATCCCAATAGGATTCCAGATAAAGCGCCGCAACTTCTGAGGGTTCCAACCGATAGAGGTCGAGGTGGTAGAGCGGAATTCGCCCTTCTAAATATTCATTCACCAAGGTAAAGGTGGGACTGGCGATCGCCTCTACAATTCCCAGTCCCTCACCGATCCCCTGAACTAGAGTTGTTTTGCCGCTGCCCAAATTTCCTTCTAGCAGAAGCACGGTGCCTGCTGGTAGCGATCGCCCCAGCACATTTCCCAACTTACGGGTCGCGTTGGCATCAGGTAGAGAAAGTGCGATCGATGTCATCACATCCCAATAGTCACAATTCCAGCCACAACTCACTAGCAGTTATAAAAAGCAAGGGGATGCAGTAGCCTGCACCCCCATCCAAGTAATCTAAGAAACTGTACGGCTAAGGACTTAATTTCAAGACAGATCTTGAAACTAGGTTCAACCTCAGGTGTCGTATACACGACATTCGTCTGCATCAGGGTTAGCGTCGCAGTACTGCTCCAGGGAGTTTTTCTGAGAACCCTTTTGGCGCTGGTGAGACGCCTCAGCCTGTAGCTCTTCGACTGCATCCCAGGCAGCAGCACATTCTTGAGAATTACCACCACTTATTTCACAAGCAGCACGAGCCTGTTCACGCTCTTTTTCGATCTGGCTTTGAATATCGCTCATAGACTTTCCGGTTTCAATCAGTTTTATCGTTGAACTTTGAGTTTTCCTAACACAGATTAGCTTAACAAACTGTTTTGTTAAACTTTCCAGAGAAACATGACTTAGAACATAACTTCTACCTTCAGTAATGCACGAGGTCAGCAGAACGAAACCAAATTAAGCCCTATTTTTTAAGGTTTGGCTCGTTGCTCCCTTGCACAAGCTATCTCTAGTCAGAATTTCCTGTGTCGCATCTGTTAAGACTGGCATAGCCATCTAATGCAGATGCTTATAGGAAAACATACTCACTCGTCTACCTTCAGTTTAGCAAGATAGTTGAGATTGCCATAGCGCATCCTAGAACGAGGGACATGTGTACTTCTTTCGGAAGGGGCTTCCAAGGCTCTCAATCCCACAAATGATTTAGGATTGCTGTGTAGCATTGATGTATGTTGGGTAACAGTAGCGCTACCAAAAGGGTAGAACTCATGACTGACCAGATGAAATGGGCTAGTGCTTTGTCAACTCGCCCGTCCTTGGAGGCAGCAGTCGGAGAAGTAGTCGAGCAGGCGCAGCGATCGCTGCAAGCTCCGGCAGATTTGGGGTTAGTATTCATCTCCTCGGCGTTTGCCAGTGAATATTCCCGGCTGTTGCCTTTACTGCAAGAACGGCTCTCTCTGCCGGTTCTAATTGGCTGTAGCGGCGGCGGCGTGATTGGCATGAATCAGTCAGGTGAAGCTCAAGAAGTTGAGCAGGAAGCTGGCTTGAGTCTCAGTCTGGCTCATTTACCTGGCGTAAAGGTACAGCCATTTCATATTCCCTCAGATGAATTGCCTGATCTGGACAGCCCTCCGTCTGCCTGGGTCGATCTGACTGGCATTTCGCCTGAGGATGAACCTCAGTTTGTCTTGCTATCTGACCCTTTCTCTTCGGGGATCAATGATTTGCTGCAAGGGTTGGACTATGCCTATCCGGGTTCTGCGAAGGTAGGTGGCTTAGCCAGCGTTAGCTCAATTACCAACAGCAGCACGCTGTTTTTCAATGACCAAGTACTTTACGAGGGAACGGTCGGTGTAGCCTTGAGTGGCGACATTGTGATGGAAACGATTGTGGCTCAGGGCTGCCGTCCAATTGGGCAGACTTACCGTGTCGCTGAGGGTGAGCGAAATATTGTCCTGAGTATTGAGGAACAGGTTGATGCGGATGCTTTAGCTTGCGGCATGGCAAAGACTCCGCTAGAGGTGCTTCAGTCACTATTTCAAGATTTAAGTGATGAAGATAGGGCGTTGGCGCAACATTCCTTGTTTGTGGGAATTGCCCGCAACGAATTTAAGCAGCGTCTGGAACAGGGAGATTTTTTGATTCGCAATTTGCTGGGCGTTGACCCGAAGGTGGGAGCGATCGCAATTGGCGATCGCGTCCGTCCAGGGCAGCGCATTCAGTTTCATCTGCGTGATGCCCAAGCCTCTGCCGAAGACCTGGAGATGATGTTAGAACGCTATCAGCAAAACACTCAGGCAAACTCTGAAGCAGCAGGTGCGCTGCTCTTCTCGTGCGTTGGACGAGGACAAGGACTCTATGGACAGCCCAACTTTGACTCTCACCTGTTTGGTCGCTACATCCATAATATTCCGGTCAGCGGCTTCTTTTGCGGTGGCGAAATTGGTCCGGTCGGGGACGCGACTTTCCTACATGGGTACACTTCTGTCTTTGGCATTTGCCGTCAGCCCTAGTCCTTCCCTTCCAACATCAACGTCGTGCAATTATCGATCAAAGCTGGACTGCCCAAGGGATCTTTGGCGCTAAACCGCTCAAAATATCGACGAGCCGCACTTGGGAACTGAGGAAAGTTAAATAGCGCATCCCCGTCGGCAATGTCAGCCCAGAAGTAGCGTAAACCTGGAACTAAGGCTTCTGCTTCGGCAAGGGAAAGGCTGAGGGGTGGCTGAGTGAGGAGTTTGAGCATGAAAGAACGAGAGCGATCGCCCATCCACTCCCGTGACGAGCTTTGCAAATCTTCCCATCCGGATACAGCAGCAACGCGATCGGACTCAATCTGAAGTTGTTGTTTACCCTGTTCATCCTGTCGGAAATGCAGCACTCGGTAAGGGTGAGGATAACTAACTAAAGAGCCAGTGGTGATGTCATAGATTCCTTCATGGCAAGCAATATCTTGCACATGGAGGTGCCCTGTAAAAATTAACTGCACGCCAGCAGACCGGAGTAATTTCAGTAGCCTGGGTGCATTCTTCAGCATGTAGCGACGACCCAGCGCATCGCTAGACTGCCCTGGTAAATGTTCTACGACGTTGTGGTGAATCATCACTATGACTAATTCACCTTTGGTTTCTGTCAAAGTTTGCTGAAGCCAGTCAAACTGTTCATCGTCCAGGTAGCCCGTACAAATTTGCTTTCCTTCAAAGTCAAAAAAGTTAGAGTTTAGCCCGATCAACCGAACTCCTGGCAAAATTTCATGGCTGTAGTAAACCTGCGTTGGGTCATCGTAGCCAAATTTTGGGTAATACAAAGGAAAGTCAGCCAGCCCAATTGATCGCTCCGTGGCAAACCGTTCTGGCACATCATGATTTCCTGGAATCACATAAACTGGGTAGGGCAGTTTCGCTAACCGCTCAGCTAGCCAGCTATGATTTTCTGGTTCCCCGTGTTGAGTCAGATCTCCCGGCAATAGCAAAAAGTCTAGCTCTAGCTGCTCCAACCGCTCCAGCACTACCTCCAGCGCAGGAATGCTCACTTCAACTAGATGAAAGCGAGTGGGATGATCCCAAATCGTGTGGGGAAGGGCGATGTGAAGGTCGCTGGCGATCGCAAACCGAAAATCTAAACTCATAAGCTGGCTCAATCTGGTGAAGGATGAAGGATGAAGACAGCCCCATCCCGCAAAACTGCTAGGAAAAAGTTTTAAGCTGGTTTTCTCAACTAAACGCTCCTGCCCTGCTGAATATAGCGTTTACATACAGCAATCCTAATGGGTTGTGAGAGGCGCACCCCGGAGGGGTGCGCCTCTCACAACCCGCTCGTCTTACAACTGATTTAGGACAGCTATAGTCAGGTATAAATTAGGCATAAACATGCTTGCTCGGGATAAGGATCTTTGCCGCAGGGCTATGATCTATAACGATCAGAATTCGTCTGATCCTCAAATTAAGGCTAAACCTAAACCTATTGGAATCAGCCAGACTTTTACAGCATAGGAGTATTTGCCTTGCCCCTCGTTCGTGTGCGCCAACATGTTAACCCGCTAAGCGATAAGTATCAGCAACCCGTTACCCCGCCTAACTGGGAAAAGATTTATGCTGACCCGACGCAGCCTTTGCATTTAGATATTGGCTGTGGCAAGGGTTATTTTGTGCAAGACATGGCGCAGCAGCAGCCCGACTGGAATTTTTTGGGGCTAGAAATTCGGCAACCGCTGGTCGAATATGCCAATTCGCGGCTAGAGGAACTAGGTCTTACGAACCTGCACTATTTGTTCTGCAACGTGAATGCTTCCTTGCATCTGCTGCTCAATTCGCTGCCGCCGAACACGTTGGAAGGGGTCACGATTCAGTTTCCCGATCCCTGGTTTAAGAAGCGGCACCAGAAGCGTCGCATGGTGCAGCCGGAGGTAGTAGAAGAATTGGCAAAACATTTGGTCAGCGGCGGCTTAGTGCTGCTCCAGTCAGACATTGAGGCAGTTGCGATCGAAATGCGCGATCGCTTCTTAGAACATCCTGCCTTTACTCCACAGAATGACGAGTGGCTTCCTACCAACCCGCTCCCCGTCATGACCGAGCGTGAGCAGTCTACCCTATCGCGAGGAGAGCCAGTCTACCGCGTCCTGTTTCAACGCCAATAGTCTTCAATCCCTTAAATCCAAGAATCAAGCCAGCGACGTAATTCCAATCCTTCCATCGAAAGCGGTAACCCCAGATAAAGTGGTAACCAGAACACAAACGCCAGCGCAATTAAGAAAATTGCTGTAATGCCTGCGGCTCTAAAAACTGCTTGGGGATGCCAGAGCCAGCGATCGCTGAGGTAGGCGATCGCCAGCAGCCCAAACACCGACGCTCCCATGTAGTGGTAGATAAACACACAGCGAGTCACCTTTGCCCAGGGAAGCCAATTCGCACTGTAGTTGAGCAGCAAGTATAGGGCAATGAGGTAAGGCGCAGGGGAGGGGTGAGAGCGAAGGAAGGATGGGAGGGGAGGAGGAGTAGAAGGATTGCTGGGGTGAAGCTTTAAGTTAGGAGCAGTAAGCCATTTCCAGGCTTGATAAACCAGTACGCCGATCAGAAAAATTAGTGCGGCTGTCGAAAACCACCAGAGAATTGGATTTCCGAGTGCGTGGACATCGTAAATCACAGTTCCCGTTCCGTCCGGGAGGGGCGGACCTACAACCAGAACGGGTTCGCTGGCAGTTTGAGCGGCTTTGTAGAAATAGGCAACCGGACGTAGCATGAGCGGCCAGGTATACCAGGGCGAACAGTATGGATGGGCATCCATGCCGCCAACCCGCCCGTGATATTCCAGAATCGTAGTTTGCCACTGCCAGAAGTTGGTGCTGGGATCAAGCCGGATAAAGGGAATCCAACTGACGTAATAAATCAGGAAGGGAATCAGCGTTAGGTTCGGCAAAATGTGCCAAAGTTTTAGCTGTGTTAAATGTTCTAGAGCAGTTTGGTAGGTAGCTTTAGGCGAAAAGGCTTTTGGAAACAACTGGTTGGTCCACTGAAGCACCCAGGCTGCACTCCAGGTCAGGTAAGCACCAAGCAAAAAGCCCAACCCATTCCACTTAACGGCAACCGAGGCTCCAAAAAATGCGCCTGCGATCGCCAACCTCAGCCAGCGTCGGTAAGACTGGACCTTCAGCGCCAAGAGCAAAAATAGCTGCCCCAGTAGCCCAAAAATTACCAGGTAAACGTTGATCAGAGCGTAGCGAGACTCGACTAGAAACAAACCGTCTAGCGCCGCAAACAAACCCGCGATCAGGGCAAAACTGCGGCGATCGTTGAGTTGATAGGCGATCGCTGCCACCACCAGCGGGATTAGCGACCCTGTCAGCGCATTAAACCAACGGTAGCTCACAGGCGATAGCACTAGCCCCGTTAGCCCATTTCTCAGATTGCCATCCCCGATTGGCGTGTGCCTCGCAATCCAGATGCCTAGCGCAATCAAGTAGGTACTCAGGGGTGGATGTCCTTCAAATAGCGGAATTCCTCTCAAGTAACCGCTGGCAAACTTAGCAAAATAAACCTCATCAAACACTAACGTGTTGAACCGACCCAAGCCCCAAAAGCGCAGCAAGACTGAAAGTAAAAACACCCCAGCCAAACCAAACCAAAACCAAGGGAAGCGGTCGATAGGTTTACGGTGCACAGTCATACGCCATTCGAACCTGCAACAGGCACACAAATTGCTATAGCTTAAACGCCCAAGCCAGAAAAATGTAGCCGCAAAAGAATTTTGGGTTTCTCTCGTTACTTTCTCTCGTTACAGGGCTCTGCCTCCTGTACCGTCCACGAGGCTAAAGAAGAGTACCCTGCAACGAGAAAAGCTTTAAACCGTCTACCCTATGGGACCTAAACCGACTGCACCTGCATACAGCGCTTGTTCTCCCAATTCATCCTCAATCCGCAACAAGCGGTTGTATTTGGCAACTCGTTCGCTACGACAGAGGGAACCCGTTTTGATCTGTCCGGCACGAGTCGCAACTGCAAGATCGGCGATCGTGGTGTCTTCCGTTTCTCCAGAACGGTGGCTGATCACAGAAGTGAAGGCATTGCGTGTTGCCAAATCAATAGTGTCCAGCGTTTCGGTTAAAGAGCCAATCTGATTCAGCTTGATCAGAATGGAGTTAGCTGAAATTTGCTCAATTCCCTTCTTTAAGCGTTCGGGATTCGTGACAAACAGGTCATCCCCAACCAGTTGAACGGTATTTCCCAATCTCTCAGTCAGAAGTTGCCAATGTTCCCAATCGTCTTCGTGTAGCCCGTCTTCGATGGAGATAATGGGATATTGGCTGACCAGGTTTTCCAGGTAATCAATCATTTTAGTCGGAGAATGGACAGAACCGTCGTAAGTATACTGTCCATCCTTGTAAAGCTCGGTGGCAGCAACATCCAGCGCCAAAGCAACCTCTTCTCCTGGCTTGTAACCTGCCTGTTCGATCGCCGCAATCAGCAAATCAAGTGCAGCCTGGTTAGACTCCAGGTTAGGCGCAAAGCCGCCTTCGTCTCCCACGCCCGTCAATAGTTTTTTGCCCTTCAAGACTTTGCTCAAGCAGGCAAACACTTCTGCCCCCCAGCGCAGTGCCTCCCGAAACGATGAGGCTCCCACTGGCACAATCATGAATTCCTGGATATCCACGTTGTTGTCAGCGTGGGCACCGCCATTGATCACGTTCATTAAAGGGACGGGCAGCAGGTTAGATAGTGGTCCGCCCAGATATCGATATAGCGGAAGTTCTAGCGCATTCGCGGCTGCTTTTGCCGTTGCCAAAGAAACTGCCAGGATCGCGTTTGCGCCTAAGTTGGACTTATTCGCAGAGCCATCCAGAGCAATCATGGTGCGATCGATTAGGGACTGATTAAGGGCATCTAATCCCAATAGCTCAGAGGAGATCTTTTCTTCGACGTTTTCTACTGCTTTGAGTACGCCTTTGCCGTCGTAGCGATCGCCATCTCCGTCTCGCAGTTCATGTGCCTCAAAGCTGCCCGTAGAAGCACCACTCGGCACTTGAGCCAATCCCATCGCGCCACTCGCTAAATAGACTTCAGCCTCAACCGTTGGACGACCTCTCGAATCCAGAATTTCCCTTGCCCGAATTTCTTCAATCGTCGTATCCGAGATGTCAATCATCCCTTTCTCCCCTACTTGGAATTACTCACAGGCTTAATCCTATAGCAGTTCCCTGTTCCCTGAAGCGCAGTTCGGGGATTTTTCTGATGGGTTGCTGGTCATTGGTTGTGAACTGCTGACGAAGGGCAAATGGTGAATGACGGATTACAAAAGTCTGCTTCAAAATAAAGGGGACAATGAGAAACAAATGGGAGAACACAATGCGATTACTCCACACGATGTTGCGGGTTGGCAATCTGGAAGAGTCCCTCAAGTTCTACTGCGATGTTCTGGGAATGAAGCTACTACGGCAGAAGGAATATCCAGGCGGCAAATTTACGCTGGCGTTTGTAGGCTATGGTGAGGAATCAGATCACACGGTTTTGGAACTGACCTATAACTGGGACACTGACCGCTACGATTTAGGGGATGCTTACGGGCATATTGCGATCGGCGTGGATGATATCTATGCCACCTGTGACCATATCAAGCAGTTGGGCGGTAAGGTGGTACGCGAACCCGGACCGATGAAGCACGGCTCTACTGTAATCGCCTTTGTGGAAGACCCGAATGGCTATAAGGTTGAGCTAATTCAACTGGGAACGCAAGGAACACCTGCCCCTCAGCAGGAATCAACACTTCAAGTGGCTTCTCGTTGATTTTAGGAGGTGGGGCAATCGCCCCTAAAACCAGCCGCAAACAAAGACTGAGATTCAACTTTGGCAATTCATCTGCCAGAAACAAAATCAATTAAGTCAAAGCCTCCAGCAAGCTAAAATTGCTGGAGGCTTTAATTCTCGCTGTGGCTAACCATGCCTCAGACGCAGACATGACGATTTTGCGGGTTCGTTGAACTGACCGTCTAATTCATCTGTCGAGGATAACGAGGACGGCAGGGTGTCCCCAGGCAAACCTGCTGATTCGGAATGTTGCTAAAGACGCTGCTGCGGGCACCAATCACAGCATTTGCACCAATTTTCACACCAGGAGCAACAAAGCAGTCAGACGCAACCCAGGCTCCGTTTCCGATCGCAATCGGTGCAGTTTTTAGCTTAAAGGACGGGTCGCTGATGTCATGACTACCTGTGCAAAGGTAAGTTTTTTGGGAAATTACACAGTGTTGACCAATCTTAATCTGGTCTAGGCTGTACAGCACCACATCGTCTCCGATCCAGCTATAGTCGCCGATGCTGACCTTCCAGGGATAGGTAAAGCGGGCGGTAGGGCGAATCAAAACGCCTTTGCCAATTTGAGCGCCAAATCGTCGCAGTAGCCAAACCCGGATACCGCTTAAAGGGTGAGGGCTAAGCGGGAAGGCGATCGCCTGCACCAGCCACCACAGCAAAATAAACCAGCCCGGTCGCCCCCGGTCAAACCACGATTGGTCATACAAGCGCAGGTCTGCCAGAGGGGCAGCATCGAGAACTGGATTTTCGGCGTTGGGGGTTGATGCGGACGTTGCAGGAAGGCGATCGCCCGCATCAGCGTTCAGTTGTGGAGCAGTCATAGCCTGGGAAGAATCCTGGGAAGGGTTTAAGAATCGCCAGGGTTGAAGGAAATCGGGGATGGGTAAGAATTCAGGCATCAGGTTGAGGAACAGGTTCAGGGGCACTGGTTGGTGCAGGGGTGGTGTTCAACCGTCCCCCAAACTGCCGTAGTTCAAACAGTTTGACCCCGATTTGATACTCATACTGGCTCAGCAGACGACCGTAGATATATCCTGCTTTGCCATCTAAGAAGCCCAAGCGGATGAAATAGAACAACACAAAGCGCAGCAGAGGCTTGAATGGCAGGCGCACCCATACTTTCTTGAGGAATCGCTTGCGCTGCACCGAGTCCCCAAACAGGTTTGCGCCAATCGTGCCGCTTTCACCCATGCCAGTTAGCAGGTTGTAGTAAACTCTAGCTTCCCAGTTGGAGTAGCGGTTGTGGCGTTCTAGCCAGTGGAACAGGTCACGGAAGTCGATGTGCAGCATATCTTCTTTGAGATAGCCAACCTTGCCTTCTAACACGACGTGTTCGTGGACTTCGTTGTCGCCCGTGTTGCGGATTTCCTCAGTGCCCAGGTTTTCGTAGCGACCTTTCTGATGGCGGAACAGGCGCAGGTTCCAGTCAGGATATTTGCCGCCATGCCGAATCCATTTGCCCAGGAAGAAGACGCGACGGTTGAGGTAGTAGCCGTTAAAGTCTGGATTTTCGATGGCTTCCGCAATCTCGTCCCACAGTTCAGGCGTAATCCGTTCATCGCAATCGACGATCAGTACCCACTCGTTGCGGAAGGGCAAATTTTCTAGTGACCAGTTTTTCTTTTTAGGCCAGCGACCGTTGAAGTGAAACTGAACGACATTCGCACCCAAGTTTTCGGAAATCTCGACGGAGCGATCGCTACTTTGGGAATCGACTACAAACACCTCATCCGCACGGGCAACGCTAGCAAGGCAAGCGGGCAAATTTTCTTGCTCATTCTTAGCGGGAATGAGAACCGACACGGGAAGTTTAGAGGTCATAGTCATCTCAAGTCAAAGCGGGTTAACAACTGAAACAGAGGAAAAAAGGAAAGTTAAACGGGACAAACGAATAACCAGACGGAATTTTTATCTGAAAGTTACAAAAGCTTGAATGACGATCGAGCTAGGAACTTGTACAGGCTGTCATCAGCGGGTCAGGAGGATTGCTGCGATCGCTTAGACCATTCAGGGGCAGACACCATTCCTTGAATCGCAGATTTTAGATAGCCAATTTGCCCATAAGCATAAACGAAGTTGTCAAACCGCTGCGCCGGATCGCCAATGTATTTTACAGAGCGAACAAGTCCGCGCAGGAAACGTTCACCGCCTCGGTTCAACTGTCCCAATCCAGCCCGTCCGGCCAGCTGTTCTCGGTAGCATTCGCTGATCCCCTGCCACCAGCCCCGGTTTAGGAACCAGGAGCGCTGTAGCCGTTCTGGAGCGACATTGTGAGCCACCAGGGCATCGGGTAGGTAAGCAACCTGCCAGCCTGTTGACAGAGCCAGTTCTGTCACGTGCAGTTCTTCGTTAGACAGCAGGTTCTTGCCGACTCGTCCCAAATTCACATCAAATCCGCCGATCTGGTCTAAGAACGAGCGGCGAATGGAATAGTTTAAGCCTCGGGGAGTCAGGCCGGGTTTGTCGATGTAAACAACCTCATCTCCCAGGTCATAGGCTCCTAAATTACCTGCCAAACCGGAAGAAAGCCAGCGGGGAGGTTCCACTCCGGGTGGCCACAGCAGCGTTACTTTGCCGCCTGAAATGGCTAGTTTTTCGTTGGCTTCGTAAGCGTTGTACAGCACTTGCAGCCAACCTTTGCTGGCAACGGCATCATCATCCAGATAAGTGAGAATGGCGCTACGAGCAGCTTTGGCTCCCGTGTTACGGGCAACCGACAAGCCCGTAACAGATTCGTAAATGTAGTGCAGGCGAGGGTGAGGCAGACGGGCTTCGACGACCTCACGGGTGCGATCGCTCGATGCATTATCAACCACGATCACCTCAAAGTCGCCTGCAAACTCTTGCTCCAGCAAACTATCGATCGCGGCACCGAGGTAGGCATCGCGGTTATGGGTGCAGATAATAGCAGAAATCTGCGGCTCAGACATAGGTTTGAGTTCTGATAAATCAGCGGCTCAGGCTGCTGTGGACTAGCTCAACCAAGCTACTCTTTATTTAGCCCATAAACCTATAGAGCCTCATCAATTTTCTATGAAGAAGCCGAGAATGAAAATAAATTTCTCGGTATTCTTACGTCCGTAACCTAGTAGCTTTGCTGGAGTTATACCAATTCTAAAAATTAGGGCTACAGAAATTAGGGCACCCCGCAGAGCGGAGTGCCCTAATTTCTGAGATTGGAATTTAAGTATGTTTTGGAGCGCAACTCTTTGATTTCATATTCCAAAACTTATCTAACTTCACTCTTTGAGAGCAGGGTCGTGTAGGTGTCCGTGCAGCGCAATTAGCGTTTTAGCAAGTTGACTCAGACGTGCTTCTAGGTATTGTTTGCGTGCCAGTAATTGCCGCAGTTTTTGGTAACGGGCGATCGCCAAGCTAACCTGGGCAATTTGATCGGGTGGGCAAGGACGTGACCAAGACTGCCCATCTTCTCCCAGCCCACACAGCCGATAGCCTGTGCGTGGAGATTCACAGGCTATCGGCTGTTCGGTTCCAGGCTGCACGTTACAAATTTCCTGCACATAATCCATCAAGCGGTCAACTTCAGCATGACGAATAACGGCTGAAGTGCCTGTGGCTGAGGGATTCGATTGAGGCTCATGGGGATGCGATTCTAGCCATCCATCTACAATCGGACCTTCCAGGTAAAGTGCCTGAATTTGCAGCAAAATTTGCTGGAGCTCTGTCTGCCAGCCTTCTACGGTGCCCTCTAGCTCTTTGAGCAATCCCATTGCCAGCGCAGGATTGGCGACATGACGGTGGCTGCTAAAGCTCGGCAACTTGAACTTTGGCAGATTGGGAATTTCAGCACTGCTTTTCTGAGCGGGGAAGGGGCGCACTTGCTTAGCTGCCATTCCTGAACGGCTGGATGGCGTTGCAGCAGAAAGTTTGAAGGAGAATGCGCGATCGCCAGCCTGGTCAGTGGTAGCAACACGCTGGGTTTGAAGTTGCTCCAGGGTTGACTCGATCCGTTGCAGACCTGGTTTTCTCATCGGCTACTTCCCTCTAGGAAATTAAAAAACTATAAGCAATCAGACTACAAGCGATCAAATGTAGAGATACAAAATTAGTGCAACCTGAAATTTTTACTGGCTTTCTAACCGAGGTATTTCTAAGTAGTACTCGTGAAACTACCACCCGTGATAATACCCGATAGATACCCTGTTTCAACAGGTTAAAATACTTTCGTAAAGTGCAATCTTATCAGTTGCAAACCGTGTCATCTAACCTAAGGCAGTTGATTTTGGTGACTGGACCTGCTCGTTCCGGCAAAAGTGAATGGGCTGAGCATTTAGCGGAGAAATCGGGCAAATCAGTTGTGTATGTTGCTACAGCCCAAGAGCTTGCAGATGATGCAGAGTGGCGAGCCCGAATCGAGCAACATCAGCAACGCCGCCCTGCCTACTGGCAGACCCGACTCGTTCCCATAGAGTTAAGCAAAGCAATTTGCGCTGCTGCCCCAATAGAATGTTTGCTAATTGATTCTTTAGGTACCTGGTTAGCAAATTTGTTAGAGCAAGATGAAATTCTCTGGGAGCAAACTTTAAAGGAACTGTTGACGAGTTTAATCAACACAACAAGTGACGTAATTCTTGTCTCTGAAGAAACAGGCTGGGGAGTTGTACCTGCCTATCCAATCGGGCGAACTTTTCGCGATCGTCTGGGCAAATTAACCCGTGAAATTGGGGCGATTGCCACCTCAACCTACCTGGTAACAGCAGGACACGTGCTAAACCTGAGCCAGTTAGGTTCGCCCTTGCCTAGATTCCACCCTGTTGGAGATGAAATTGACTCCGCAAAACCTTAACAATAGATGCAGATTCTAAATTGATAGTGCTCCTTGCTGCCCTGTAGCATTGATTGTAGAGGGGTGGGTTAATTGCGTTAGGTAACGGGTTCGACTAAAAGCTATGGCATCCCAAGATCAAGTCAGACAATATCTCGCCTATTGGTTTCAGTTGGGCAAGAAGGTGTTAATTAAGAATGGGCAAACAGCACTTTTGCCTCAGCCCGTGATTCGGGGCGATCGCTACAGCGCCGAATTTGAGGAGTGCTGGCACCAAATTGTGTCGCCCGACTCAAAGGACTGCTATTTGGAAGGAACGCATCAAACCATTGCTGAACTGCTCAGCCCATCTTGGGAGATCGACCCCTGTGCCCGTTGTGAAATGCCTGTCCCGGTGCCGAATATGGGGATGCCTGCGCTAACTTGCCCTTGCGTCGATCTGCCAACTTGGCCCGATACCGCAATGCCCCAGCCGCGAGCGCCCATCAGCACTCAGAGCCAACTCATTCAAATACGCGATCGCCTGATGCAGGCTGGTAAGCGAGCCAATACTAAAGGCGAGGAATAACCGAAGAATTAATGGCGGGGATGATACAGCCTACCGTTGCGAATTTGCACAACCGGATGGTTAGATAGCCGCACGAGATGCTCGTCGTGAGTCGTCATAACCACCGTAATCCCGATTCCATTTAGCTTTCTGAGAATCTTGATTACCTGCCAGGAATTGTCAGGATCAAGGTTTCCAGTTGGCTCATCAGCTAGCAAAATTGGCGGAGTGCTGACAATTGCTCTAGCGATGCTGACGCGCTGCTGTTCGCCGCCCGAAAGCTCGTCTGGGAAACAGTTTGCCTTATCCTGCAAGCCAACCATCTTCAGCGTGGGCAGCAGGCGACGATGAATTTCCTTGCGGGTAAAGCCCTGCGCCCAAAGGACAAAGGCAACATTCTCAGAAACAGTGCGACGTGGGATCAGCTTGTAGTCTTGAAAAACAACTCCGATGCGTCTTCTGAGCATCGACAGATCGTTTCCTTTGAGCTGCGACAGGTTACAGTCATTGACCATAACCTCGCCCTGGTTCACCTTTTCCTCGCCATACAAAAGCTTGAGCAACGTTGATTTACCAGAACCAGACGGACCCGTAATGAATAAAAAATCTCCCTGCCGGATTTGCAAACTCACGTCTACCAGCGCTCGGCTGCCATTTCGATAGACCTTGTTGACTCGTTGTAGGCTAACGATGACTTTAGCAGTGTTATTTGAGTGAGACGGAGATGCAGCCGTGACGGGATCACTAGGAGAGTCAGAGGAGCCAAAGCCCGAATTCAAAGGTGGTTCGGTAGTGACGTGAGCCATAGAGCAGGTCTATAGAAATGAGTAGATTATTGGGATAGAGCGGGAAGCTGAACCAAAATGCTCTGATGGTTGACTGGAGGCCAGGACTGCTCCACGAAGGCTAATTGTAATAGCTGTTGCTACTAGAGTCACTACTTTGCCAGACATTCGTCAGAAATACAAGTCAGTAGCGCCCCAAGCACCTGTCTGACTCAACTGGGCGAGAAGGTGGCAATGCTAGTGGGGGGAGGAGTAATTTTGGAGAGATCGGCGGAGGGGCAAAGGTCAGCCAGTGAGCAGCGATCGCAAGCCGGGTTTCGTGCCATGCACACCGCTCGTCCGTGATAGATCAACCGGATTGACCAATTTTCCCAGTCGGGCTGGGGCAACAGCTTCATTAGATCCCGCTCAATTTTGACCGGATCAGTTTCGGTCGTTAAGCCTAGCCGTCCACTCAGCCGCTTGACGTGAGTATCTACTGTTACGCCAGCGTTGATGCCATAGGCATGAGCCAGCACAACGTTAGCCGTTTTGCGGGCCACTCCCGGCAGTTTCAGCAACTCTTCCATCAGCTTGGGCACCTGTCCCTCAAAGTCCGAAACAATCATGCGGCAAGCTGCCTGAATGTTTTTTGCTTTGTTGCGGTAGAAGCCGGTTGAGCGAATCAGGGTTGCGATTTCATCGAGTTCGGCTGAGGCTAGAGCAACTGCATCGGGAAAGCGGCGAAATAGCTCTGGCGTAACCTTATTCACCCGCTCGTCGGTGCATTGCGCTGAAAGAATCGTAGCAACTAGGAGCTGTACAGGAGTTTCGTAGTCAAGCGAACAGGTTGCGTCAGGATAGAGACGTTTCAGACGCACCAAAATTTCTAAAGCCAGCTTTCGTTTAGCTGCAATTTTGCGAGGTGTACTCACAGAAGCAAGTCAGAAGGGGTAGAGGGAATTGAATTGTAAGAGGTGTGTTTTTTCCTGCCTGGACGGGCAAGATGCCCATCCCACAGGAATCTATAGCCTATGTAGGCTACTGAAACAGCTTTTGAAACACCTCTAGCTGAGTTGTATCCCGGACAATTAAGAAAATGCCTAAGCCTAGCAGCAGTACTAATCCGGTCTGCATCACGTTTTCCTGGAGACGGTTGGGTAGGGGTTTGCCCCGCAGCCCTTCGATCAGTAGGAAGGTCAACTGTCCACCGTCCAGTGCAGGCAGCGGCAGGATGTTGATGATGGCCAGGTTGATGCTGATGATGGCGGTGAAGGGGAAGAGGCTAGCGCTATCGGAAGCGGCAAGTCCTGCACCCTGCTCAACGATTTTGACGGGACCGGCAACCTGTCCTGCAACTTCAGAGAAGTTGGTGATGAGCATAACGAATCCTTCAACAATTCTGACGAAGGTTCTCTGAAACTCTTGAGCAGCAAGACTAAAGACCTCAAGTATTTCCCGTGGACGACGGTATTCGGGAGTGCCGTTTGGATAAAGCTGTACGCCAATTTTGGCTTTGCCATCGGCTCCTGGCTCTGGAACAACGGTGAGGTCAAGCTGGCGATCGCCCCGCTGCACGGTCAAATCTATTGCTTCATCAGGGCTATCTTGAATGGTTCGCATCAGTGTGGTGAGCGCTGCTTCAGAAGAGCCGAGCGGTTCACCATCCACAGCTAAAACAATATCGCCTGAGCGAATTCCAGCTTGGGCAGCGGGTGAACTTTGAGAAATCACCTGGGGCACCAGTACACCAGGCTGAAAATTGATGCCGTCTGGAATCCCTACTGTCGTAAACTGAGTCAGAAACACCAGGTAGGCAAACACCAAGTTGGCAATCACCCCGGCACTGATCACAATGGCACGGTCAAGAATGGGGCGATTGTGCAGCAGATTGGGGTCGTCTTCGGGAATGTCACTTTCGGGGTCGTCATCCGGGAAACCTACAAAACCGCCCAGGGGAATTGCTCGAATCGCGTACTCGGTCTGGCTGCCCTGATATTTCCAAAGAATGGGGCCAAAGCCAATCGAGAAGCGATTAGCGTAAATTCCCTGAAGACGGGCTGCCATGAAGTGCCCCGTTTCGTGTACCACAATCAAAATCGCCAAAACTGCGATCGCCGCCAAAACTGACATAGGTAAATTCTGCTGAAGTTTAGCTAGGTATCTTCTCTATTCTAGGCGTTTGTATCCGTCGTAGAAACGCAATCGCTAGTGTCTTTCGCGCCCACAGGACTTTACGCTTCTGTAGGGGAGTGTCCTAGCAGATCGGCGATGGTCTGAAGCAGTCTTTCAGGCTCAATGGGTTTAGAGAAATGGCTTTGAAAGCCTTCAGCAAGGATGCGATCGCTGCTCTCTTGTCTGGCGTAACTGGTCAGGGCGATCGCCGGAATCTGCCCCCCTTGAGCTGCAGGTAAATCTCGCACGTAGCGAATCAATGCATAGTCTGCTTCGCCCGGCATCATCATATTACTGATCAACACTTCTGGATCAAACTGTCCAAACAGCTCGATCGCTTCAGACAGCGAGGTCGTCGTTCTAATTTCTAATTCACACTGCCCCAAGACCAGGGCCAGCAATTCGCAGGTATCTGGCTCGTCATCCACGACTAGGACACGCGCTCCGCTGAGCGTGCGAGAGCCTGGTAGATCAGGACAGATGCCGGTATCGAGGTTCTGAGCGATCGGACTGCTGACTGTATCCTCCCGCACTCGGGGCAGGCTAACTGTAAAAGTGCTGCCCTGTCCAGTTCCGGCACTTTCTACCTGCACTGTACCGCCATGTAACTCGACCAGGTGACGCACAATCGCTAGCCCCAATCCTAGTCCGCTCTGCCGTCGAGTGATAGAACTGTCGGCTTGTCGAAAGCGGTCAAACACATAAGGAATGAAGTCGGGATTAATGCCCTGCCCGGTGTCACGCACAACCACATTCATCATGGTTTCGGTTCGCGTCAAATTCACTTCGACTCGCCCTCCTTCGGGCGTAAATTTGACCGCATTAGAAAGCAAGTTCCACATGATTTGCTGAAGCCGCATTGAGTCTCCGACAACGGGTTCAGCTTGGGGATCAAGCCACAACTGTAGGGCGATCGCCTTTGCCGCTGCCGCTGGGCGAATGCTGTTCATCGCGGCTCTAATCACGGTAGCCAAATCGGTTGGCTGCATGAGCAGTTGCAGCTTACCTGTGATAATGCGTGAAACATCTAGCAGATCTTCGATGAGCCGTGTCAAGGCTTGAGTGTTGCGCTCAATCGTCTTCACCGCACGCGCATGATTAACTTCATCAATGTTGCCCATTCGCAAAAGCTGCACCCAGCCCAACATTGCATTTAGCGGCGTTCTTAACTCATGGGACAGGGTTGCTAGAAACTCATCTTTGAGACGATTGGCAGTTTCAGCCTCAGTACGGGCAGTCCGTTCCTGCTCTAGAAGCTGCGATCGCTCTGCCTCAAGCCGAATTTTGGCACGACGGGATTCAGCCCGTTCTAGAGCAATGTTCACTGCAACAGGTACTCGCATATAGCGGTTTGGTGCTTTCACAATGTAGTCATCTAACCCCGACTTCATTGCCTCTACCGCGATTTCTTCATTGCCGGTGTTGGTAAACATCACCACTGGGCAATCTGGAAATCGGCTTTTAACAGCGTGCAGCAACTCAATTCCGGTACTCCAACCCAACTGGTAGTCGGTAATCACCAGGTCAAATTCCCACTGATTCAATGCTTCTTCAAAACCTTTGGCATCTAGAATTTCTCTGACTTCAAGGTCAGAAAACTTGCGCCTCAGCTCACGCAGGGTTAAAAAGCGATCGTCTTGATTATCGTCAATTAAGAGAATATGTAGTGGTTGACTCACAAGCTATCTCTGAAATGAGGTTTAACGGGATTCGGGGTTAGAGATTGAGGATTGGAGAAGGGTTAGAGGTTGAAAGTTTTGAAATTTGTGCAGACGCAGTTCCATCGGCGCTCGTCTCTTCAACGAACCTTGGGGGACAACCACCCTTTATCGTTGCTCTACAGCCGCTTCAGCCGTTCTCAACATTTGGCTTTTCATTCAGCGTTAGCCAATAGAGGTCAAGCATTTTCACCATTTCGAGCAGTGCATCTGGGGCAACAGGTTTAACCAGATAGGAGTTAGCGTTCAAGTCGTAAGCGCGGTTAATGTCGATGTTTTCTCTGGAAGAAGTCAGAACGACAACCGGTAAGCGACGCAGTTCGGGTTGCTGTTTGAGCCATTCCAGTACTTCCAAACCTGAGCGCCGAGGTAGTTTGAGGTCGAGCAAGATTAGTGCAGGCAATGGATGGCGATCGCGATCGCTATATTGATCTACACCTGCAAGGTAATCGATCGCGGTGTCTCCATCGTTAACGATGTGCAGTGGGTTGAGCAGCTTTGCCCGACTAAATGCGCGCCGAATCAGCAGAACGTCATTCGGATCATCCTCAACTAACAAAACGTCGGATTGCGCCAGGTTGATCATCAAGTTCCTCTCCGTAATTCAATCCAAAATTGGCTGCCTTCTCCGATTTGGGACTCTAGTCCCATCTGTCCGCCCATTCGTTCTACACCTTTGCACACAATAGCTAAGCCGATGCCCGTACCAGGATAGACTTCTACTCCATGCAGCCGTTCGAAGATTTGAAAGATGCGGTCTTGGTGCTGGGGTGCGATGCCAATGCCGTTATCGGCAACCCAAAGGCGCACCCGATCCTCTCGCATTTCTGTCCAGATTTTGATTTGGGGAGTTCTTTCAGGCGGAACGAACTTGGCTGCATTGCTGATGAGGTTGCTGACAATTTGAACCAGGGTAGAACGATGACCCAGGACGGACAGCAACGGCTTTTCGACGATGACCTGAGCCTGCTGCTCTTGCAAGCTAGCTCCTAACTGTGTCAGGACATCTTCTACAACAGCAGTTAGGTTGATGCGTTGAAGCTGTAAGTCGGTGCGGCTAACGCGGCTATAGTTCAACAAGTCTTGGATCAGGGTGTCGAGGCGGGCGGCGGCCGTAACGATACGTTGGGCATATTCCTGCCCCAAATTGTCCAGGCGATCGCCATAGTCTTCTAAAAAAGCCTGAGCAAAGCCTTGAATGGCCCGCAGAGGTGCCCGCAAATCGTGAGAAATGGAATAGGCAAAAGATTCCAACTCCTGGTTGGCTGCTTGCAATTTAAGCGTTCGCTCAATCACACGCTGTTCCAGTTCGTCAGCTTTTTGCTGAATCTGGTTTCTGAGTTGAGACTGACGGAGGGCAATCGCCAGTTGGTTTGCCACTTCAGTCACGATGTCCTGATATTCGTCGCTCCACTCTGTCGTCGCAGTCACAAACAGCGTTAGCTCACCCAGCAAAATTTCGTCAGACACTAAGGGCACTCGAATACAGCTTCCTTGAGCTGACAGCGATCGGGTGAGGGAAATTGGACAGATTTGAGCAGCCGTTATGTATTCAACCTTCTGCTGTAGGTCTTGTTGGAAAACCCGCTCGGGCAGGAAAAAGACCAGGGGCACAACTTCAGGGTTAGCTTCGCCTTCACTCCTAGCTTCCTGGAGAATCTGAGCGGTGTTTGTCTCAAAGTCGAATAGAGTGGCGATCGCCCGCTCACAAGGCACTAGTTGACTCACCCGGTCCAGGGCAGTACCAATCGGTTCTCCACCAAACTCAGTAGCTAAAATAGCACGGTCAATTTCATGTAGTGCCTCCAGACGGTGAGCAGAACGAATCAAAGACTCTTCTGCCTGTTTGCGCTCAGTGATGTCACGCGTGATCCTGGAGAATCCACGCAGATTTCTGGTTTCATCTCGCAAACCCGTTGTCACAATGCTCGCCCAAAACAAAGAACCATCTTTGCGCTGCTGCCAGTCTTCACTGACGAAACGCCCTTCGGTGGTGGCAATTTGCAGTTCTTGCTGAGGCTTTAAGTGATCAGCCGCTTCTGAAGTTTGAGAGGACGAGGGATAGAGAATTATCAGGTGCCGCCCTAAAATTTCACCCACTCCATAACCTGTGATTCCCTGAGCTCCGTCATTCCAGGTGACAATGCGTCCATCTAAACCAAGCATGAAAATGGCATAATCTTGCACACCTTCAATAATTAAACGAGACTGCTCTTCACTCCGCTTAAGCGACAGAGCAGTTGCCTCAGATCGCTGCTTACTGCGCCTCAAAGACTCATTCAAGGCGCTAATCAAGATCCCTTCGACCAAAAATATGCTGCATCGAATCGCGTCTGCTAAGTCGGTAGGGACAAAGCTGAATATGGGTGGAATAAAAAAGTAGCTCCCTACCAGGGCACTCAAAATAGTTGCCAATATTCCAGGCTTAAAACCTCCGTACCAGGCACTCACCATGACTGGCAAGATAAAAAGCAACAGCGGTGCTTCACCCTGTAGGATTGGCTCTAGCAGTAGGCGAAACAGTAGTGCCAGTAAGCTGGCTAGTACAGCTACGCCATAGTGAATTAGCGGTAAACGGTTTACCCTCAGCATGTTTAGTTTTGCCAAGAAGGTGATTGCTAGCTTTGATTAGAACGGTAGCGATCGCCCATCAACAACCTCAGTAAACTGCGACATCACTGCTACAAGCTAGGTAGGCCTGTCGAAAAGCCGACCAACAGCCCCTCCGTTGGCTTACTCCTAATTGATTAACTATGTCGAGTTTAAGCTTTGCTCTACTTGCCTCTTATATATAGGTGGACATAGTCAGAAGGGTAGATATCTGTTTCGCGTCAAGGGTCAGGTTGAGGCTTAGCAGCTCAAAAAGTGGAAATTGTCTCTATTGTCTAGAGCAACTCCCTGACTAAAAGTAGAGGTGAAATGTACCAATCACCTCTCTACTTCTGTTTAATTCAAACTATAAGAATTGCAGCTTTAGAGCAGTCAAGTTCCTACAGGTTGGGCTTCGCGCTCGGTAGACTCGGCAAATTGAATTACATCTTGCCGGGGGTCCGCATAAGTTACTTTTACGTCCAGGCGATCGCCCGGTTCAATCGGACGGTTAAACCGCATCGCTAGCTCTAGGCCCAATTCTTCAAGCAAGACTAGCCCAAGGTTTTCATGTTCCCGTAGCCAGCGCAGCATCAACGCCTGCCAGATTTCGTTGGGATGGCGGCGTAAATACTCTAGTCCCCAATAGCGATTGGTCTGACGTTCAACCAGCGTTGCCTCATAAGCAGCCGTACTCACGGATAGCATCAGCTCTTTCATCGTCTCTGCTGATAAGGGCAGCGCATCTCCACGCAAATGCGCTTTGATTTGAAAGTGCGCCAGCAGATCGGTGTAGCGACGAATGGGAGAGGTTACTTGAGTATAGGTATCTAAACCCAGACTGGCGTGACGCAGCGGCGTAATGCTCATTTCGCTGCGCGGCATACAGCGTCGTATCGCACAATATCGAACGGGTCCCGCTGGCAACAGCAGGAGCTCTTCTTCAGAAGGCAATTCTGGCTGAGCTTGTCCCCGGTAGGGCAGAGGTAGCCCGTGTTCGCGTCCATAACGACCTGCAACCTCACCCGCCAAAATCATCATCTCTGCGACAAGCTGACGGGAGATCGAGTTGTCCAGGACATCGATGGTGATCTCATCGTCCTGCACTTTAATCGACGATTCGGGCATGAGAATTGTGATTGCCCCCTGGGACTGCCGCCAGGTTTGGCGGCGTTTTGCAGATCGGGCAAGTGCCTCTAGTTCTGGCTCTGCTTGCACGCCCAGTTCTAAAATTTCATCTACATCTTCGTAGGTGAGGCGATAGGTCGGCTTTACCTGACTGGCATGAATGCTGTAGTCCTCGATCGCCCCCTCTGAGTCAAGCACCACTCCAAAACTCAGTGCCGTACAAATTCGCCCCTGAGTGAGGCTCATTGGCCCAGTTGCTAGCTCCTGCGGAAACATTGGAATCATTCCAGTCGGCAGGTAGAGCGTTGTGCAACGCCGACGAGCTTCTAAGTCAAGCTCATCTTCTGGGGTAATCCAGCGAGTTGGGTCAGCAATATGGATCCACAAGCGCTGCTTGCCAAGCTCCAAAAACTCAACGCTCAGCCCATCGTCAATTTCACGAGTACTCTCATCGTCAATGGTGTAGACCTTGAGATGGGTCAAGTCCAGACGATCGGGATCAAGGTCAAGTGGAGGATCGGCTAAGCGGCATTGAGCCATTTCTAGTACCCTGCTGGAGAACTGTGTAGGAATTTGACTCCGCCGCAGAAATAGGTTTTCGTGAGGACTCCAGAGTCCAAGGTCTACCAATAGCTGAAAGGCGGCTTGGGTCGTCTCAGCTCGTCCAAAAGCGGTTAAAACTTCCAGGGCAGGAGTCCGATTTTTGGCTTCTTCCCCAAAGGCAGCAAACCTTTCCAAGGCTTCAAGACGAGGGCGATCGCTATTCTGCCATTCTACCTGTTCTCCCTGGAGAGCCTGGTTGATTCGCTGCAAGAAGCCTTGCCATTCTTGAATTCGCTGACCCTCTACAGTTAGCTGGTGTTTCAGCTCTGCAACCTGAGCTTTTGAGCGAGGTTCATAAGAATCGGACTTCTGTTTGAAATAAATCTTATCTTCCGACAGCAAGCAGTGCGCTGCATAACACAGCGCTGGGCTTTGGTCAGAAAATAGCAGTAACGCCATGCCAGAGGGGTCAGCTAATTCGCTGTCCTCCACAAGCAGTTCCCAGGCAACTTCCAGACTAGAAGGATCAAGATACGGCTGAATTTCTGCTCGAAAGCTAGAGATGTCTCCTGACTTAAAGGCTTGCCCCGTGACGACGTAGGTAACCTGGCGAGGATGTAGCGTGTAAGGCTGCCCCCGCTCATCAACCACAACCCAGTGTTTTTTTCCCTCTGGGCGGTCTACTACTGCCAGACGGCGATCGCCATTTAGCCGAAATTCAACAAGTGTTCCCTTCTCCATTGAGGCCTGGGGGTAATGTTATGGGTCAGAGGTTGAGAGGTGCGGCTACAGGTGAAACTAAGTTTCCATGCACTGCCCCAGCACCCCAGCCTCTTAACCTTCTTGGTTGACAAAAGGAAGCAAAGCCAAAATTCGTGCCCGCTTAATGGCTTGCGTCAAATCGCGCTGCTGCTTTGCGGTTAAGCCGGTAATGCGACGGGGCAAAATCTTACCACGCTCGGTAATAAACTTGCGCAGCAGGTCAACGTCTTTGTAGTCAATGGGGTCTTCCGGTTTGATCGGTGAAACACGACGACGATAGTAGGTCATAGTTCGAGAGTTAAATCTTTGAAACTTTGCAAGTCAGATTGGAAATCAAGTCAGGCTGAACCTACTTGATTTCTTTGTGGGAAGTATGTTTGTTGCAATGGGTGCAGAACTTGTTGAGCTCTATCCTTGCGGTCGTGTTGCGACGGTTTTTGGTGGTCGTATAGCGAGAAACCCCTGGCGATCGCTTGTCAGGGTTGGTACGACATTCCGTACACTCTAGCGTGATGATAATCCGAACGCCCTTAGCCATAATTCTACAAAATCAAATTTGCGGTAAAGAGTTAAGCACAAACCCTAATTATTTCACACGACGCTTCGCTTCAGCAACCAACCGTTTAATTTTTAGGTCTAAAGAATAGCCCCGTCGCGTCTGCACGACTAAAGTTCGGCTAATTTGGTCGTGAAAGGCTTGACGTTTGACCCGGTCTGAAAAAGCAAGGCTACAGTCGGCTGGCAGCGGCAGAAACAGTATCAGTGCCCAAGCTGCCCCAGAACCCAACGTGAGCAAACTGACTAAGCCTACATAAAACAGCATTGCACCCGCTCCAACTAGGGCTTCTCGCTTCAAGAGTTCCTGTAAACCAGGCGTGCCGCCCACGCGCGCATCCACCACTTTCATATCCAGTGCCCATCTGCCCAGGCTTTGCCCATGATTTTTAGACACCCAAATGACGCGCATTCCCAGCCAAGCCACGATAAATACAAAAGCCACTGCGGTGATGCTGCCCCCAATCAAGGAGCTAACAATGCCGACAGCAAATAAGTCAATTAATAGAGCGGCTCCTCTTCGTTCGATTGGAACTTTAGGATAAGGAGGTGGAGAAGGATCTGGGCGCATGGGAGAATTGAGATTGGGGTTTGGGAGCTAGAGGCTAGGGTTTGGGGACTAGGGGCTAGGGGCAAATCCTATTTCAATACTAGGGTTTTAGGTTTAATCAGACTTTTGCAACGCGATGGATCATGTGTTGCCAAAGATGTTGCCAGGGAAAAGCGCATCTTTGCGGGATATTGCAGAATGCAGGCTGGTAATCTTACACGGCGGTAGTCCTACAATTTGAATCAGCTTTTCAGTCCCTTGTTTCAGGACTACTCATTAAATCAGGACCATCCATTAAACATTATGCTGCCCGCGCAACAAGCAGAAGACCTTATTTTGAGCCTGGTGAAACCGCTAGATGCCCAGCAGGATAGCGAAACGGTGAATTTGCTGGCAGCTTCGGGACGAATTTTGGCAGAGGCAGTTATAAGTCAGCTTGATTTTCCGCACTGGGACAATTCCGCGATGGATGGCTATGCGGTGCGGTTTGCTGATGTGAAGACCTGTAGCGCTGAATCGCCTGCTGAGTTGCAGGTGATTGAAGAAATTCCGGCAGGCTATATGCCTCAGAAAACGGTGCAAGTAGGGCAGGCAGCTCGGATCTTGACGGGATCGATGATGCCAGCGGGAGCAGATACGGTGGTGATTCAGGAGGTGACGAAACGGGAAGGCGATCGCCTCTCCATCTTTTCTGCGCCTCAGCCCCAGGAATTTGTTCGGCATCGAGCAGCTTTCTACAAGGCGGGAACTCCGCTGATGCCTACTGGCTTAACATTATCTGCTCCAGAAATTGCGGTTTTGACAGCGGCTCAATGTACGCAGGTGAAAGTTTATCGCCGTCCACGGGTAGCAATCTTATCGACTGGAAGTGAACTGGTTGAGCCCGATCAGCCCTTGCAGCCTGGACAAATAGTAGACTCCAATCAGTATGCGCTGGCGGCACTAGTTGCTCAGTCCGGTGCAGAGCCAATTTTGCTGGGGATTGTGCCTGACCAGCCAGAGGAGTTAAAAGAGGCGATCGCAAAGGCTATTTCTACCGCAGATTTAGTATTGTCTTCAGGTGGCGTTTCTGTAGGTGACTATGACTATGTCGATCGCATTCTTACTGACTTGGGGGCACAGATTCATATCCGTGCGGTTGCGGTCAGACCGGGTAAACCTTTAACAGTGGCAACTTTCCAGAGAAACGAAAACTCTGCACCCGACGTATTCCCAATTCTCTACTTTGGTTTACCTGGAAATCCGGTTTCAGCTCTGGTTAGCTTTTGGCGTTTTGTGCAGCCTGCATTGCGAAAGCTATCTGGACAGCTACACGGATGGCAACCTCTGTTTGTAGAGGGGCGATCGCTCCACCCACTCAAATCTGACGGCAAGCGTGAGAGTTACATTTGGGGGCAACTGCATCTGGTGAATGGCACTTACGAATTTCACCTGGCAGGTGGCAGTCATAGCTCTGGCAACCTCATCAATTTGGCTCAAACCAATGCTCTTGCTGTTGTGCCTGTAGGTCAAAAACTGATTTCAGTCGGAGAACCCATTCAAATCATGCAGGTTGCTCCCCTACACTAATTCTTGACGCAAATTTTTCTGAGGAAAGAATTAGGGAACTAATTCTAACTAGCGGTGGTCTTTTTATCCTGATTAAGCTTCGGAATTTAAGTAGGCTTTGCTCATGGAATTGCTAGTAAGTTCATGCAATTCCAAAGACCTCAATAAAGAGCAAGGATGCAATGGTAAGATACCCGAAGGTTAAGCCCATCACATTTTTTGTAACATTTCAAAGTCGCTTCATGGTATTCCCTGGAACTGCCCGCTCTTCATCCTTTGTTTGTCTGCTGGCGCTGTCCACTATGGCGGCTTTGACATTGCTGCCTGTTTCAGCGCAGGCACAATCTATTTCTTCACCAGACGAAGTTGAGCAACCCATTGATGCAATTGAGGAGGGAGTAACTCCTGAATCAGACTCTAGTTCACCCGATGATCTGGAAGAATTGCGTCCTCTCTCCCAAGACGGTAGCTTGCTCAGTATTGCTGGAGGGCAGCGCTTGATGACCGAGGCAAATGATGCGATCGCCTCTCAAGACTATGCTCTCGCTACTCGCAAGCTTCAAGAAGCCCGTCAGGTTTTCAATCAGCTTTCTAATTTTTATCAAGAGTTAGCCGCTAGCTTTTCCGGCATCGACAATCGCATTGCTGATAGCCAACGCACTCAGGCATTAGAAACTGCTCAAATGCGCGACCAGGCGACCTATCAGCTTGCCCTGGTTCATCGCGCTCAAAATCAGCCTGAGCTAGCAGTTCCGCTGCTCGTACAAATCATCCGCAGCCAGCAGCCAACGCGTGAGCTAGGTCAAAGAGCTTACCGACAACTGTTTGAACTTGGGTTCGTGGATTCTCCCTATCCCAGAAACTCAGACGAGCCAACTTCCGCTACTCCTACTCCCAACGTCAACAACTAAACGCTAGATTGAACTTAGGGATTCTCCATTTTCCTGTTTAAGACTGGTTTTTAACGCGTTGGTAAGGAGGGTGAATGATTAGCCCAAGTCAAGTTGAAGCAATGATCAAAGCTGGGCTGCCCGATGCTCAGGTACAGGTTCAAGACCTCACGGGTGGCGGCGATCACTATCAGGTTACGGTAATTTCATCCCAATTTGAGGGAAAAGGGCTGGTTCAACAGCATCAGCTTGTGTATGGCGCTGTGCGGCAAGCGATGTCTTCTGAGGCGATTCATGCGTTGTCCCTGAAAACCTACACTCCTCAAACTTGGGAGTCTTCGCGGCAAGCAGTGTAAATTCGCGGCAGATAAGAATTAAGTTCCCGCTAGTATAGAACCAAGTAGTTATCCCTCCAAAGCAATATGACTCCAGAACTGCAAGAGCGCATTGACAATCTGGTAAACCAGAACAAGATCATGGTTTTCATGAAAGGCAGCAAACTGATGCCTCAGTGCGGCTTTTCTAACAACGTGGTACAAATCCTAAATATGCTGGCTGTTCCCTATGAAACGGTCGATGTATTGGCAGACCACGACATTCGCAATGGCATCAAGGAATATTCAAGCTGGCCCACCATTCCCCAGGTTTACGTTAATGGTCAGTTCGTTGGTGGCTCGGACATCTTGATTGAGCTATATCAAAAAGGCGAACTTCAGCAAATGGTTGAGGTAGCGTTAGCTTCCTAGCCTGTGAGCAGTTGCTTCAGGAAAAGACGTTAATCGTAGAGCCAGAGCTAGTCGTTTTAAGTCCCAGCAATCCACCTTGCGAAAGTGTTTGAGATAGACACGAGCCTCAACAATGGGAGGGGCGATCGCAAGGAATTTAAAAATGGGACGAAAACTTCTGCTCTGGCTAATATGGCTTAGCTTCATCGTTTATGTTTTGGTGTTTGCCCCACCGCTACAGTCGGACACCTTTCAACCCATTCAGACCTTACTTGCAGGGCAAATCCCTACCATCAATCCGGTCATCGTGTCGCTATTCAGCCTGATTGGTATTTGGCTGTTGATCTACAGTTGTCTGGTTTTTGCAGATGGTAGGGTGCAAAATTTACCTGCTTGGGCATTCATGCTGGCATCGGTGGGAACGGGAGTCATTGCCTTGATTCCCTATCTTGCTCTGCGCGAACCAAATCAGAGCTTTTCAGGTGAAAAGGATGCCTGGTTAAAGCTTTTGGATGCTAAACCAACTGGAATTATTCTGTTATTTAGCACTCTTGTTCTGCTCATTTATGCTTTAGTATTCGGGGACTGGTCTGCCTTCGTGCAGGAGTTTCTCACCAATCGGTTTATTCACGCCATGTCCCTAGCGTTTTGTTTGCTGTGCTTACTGTTTCCATATCCGACCTTGCTTAGTGATGATATGGCACGGCATGGTTTGACTAGCGACTCTCAACTGTTTTGGCTTGTAGCATTGATACCGCTGTTTGGTCCACTTGCGTACCTTTGCTTGCGTCCCCCGCTATTGTCATTTAGAAGTACTAACTCGTAGACCTTCTGCGTGAATGGTAGCGCGACTCAGCCGCGCTACCATTCACGCTTTAAAAAGTGATCCATTTCCCCGAACAAGAGGTATTGGGTTAGTTTGGATATTGGAAATTACTTAAGGAACACCTCCTATGCCAACCTACACCGGGATCTCCAGTGAAGCCTTTCGCCACCCGTTGGACTACCAGGCAGAGCAGGCATTGCGAAGCGTTCCCGGATTTGACATTGTTGCCCGTAAGTTTGTGGAATTCATCTACGAACGTCCTCGTTACGTTTACCTGATGGGCAACAGCATTGAAGTAGGGCCGCGCCAATATTCCACCGTTTACGGCATTTTTCGAGAATGCGTGCGCGATCTTGACGTGCATCCAGAGCCAGTGCTGTTTGTTTCTCAGGCTCCTATGATTAATGCTTATGCATTGGGGCAGGAGCGTCCGTGCATCGTGTTGAACACTGCTCTATTGGATTTGTTAAGCGAAACAGAACTCAGATCTGTGATTGCCCACGAGTTGGGACATATTAAATGTGGACACACGATTCTGACGCAGATGGCACTTTGGGCAATCAATTTAGTATTTGGTTTGGCAGGAGCAACCTTTGGGTTGAGTAGTTTGGTCACAACGGGTTTGCTACTGGCGTTTTATGAATGGCTCCGCAAAGCGGAACTGTCTGCCGATCGCGCTGCTCTATTAGTCATGGATAATCTGACTCCGGTGATGCAAAACATGATGCAGCTTGCAGGCGGCAGCACTCGGTACGCCAATGAGTTGAGCCTAGACGAATTTATCCGTCAGTCGGAGCGCTACCAAGAACTCGATCAAGATAGCCTCAATCAGGTCTATAAATTCCTGCTCTATAACAACCTGTCTCAGGGAATTTTTCTAACTCATCCCTTCACTGTTGAGCGGGTTCACTATTTGCGGGAGTGGTCTACTTCTGAGGAATATCGTCAGATTCGGGGTGGAAACTATCGCCGCACAAGGCAGGGAGCCGTTAATGTCCCGGCAGACGCTCCACCTAGCGAAGTGGAAAGACTACGTCGAGAAATTGAAGATTTGCAGCAAGAGATCGATCGCATTCGGCGATCGCAATCCGACGATTAATACAAAATTAAGCTGGTTTCCAGGTGCCGTGGAAACTAAGCGGAATAACGCTTGGTAGCGCCAAACGGCAGACAGGCTCGTCGTCAAGGCGATCGCCATCAAACACCCATACTTCGCTGCAACCCTGATTGCCATCAAATACGACGGTCAGTACCCAGCCTTTTGTGGGGTCTTCTGCATCGGGTGCGTAAATGGGTTCAGAGGGATAACAGTTTTCCTTCAAATGAGTTGTGGTGAAAGTGCCTGTTTGGTGGTCAAAGCGGGCGATCGCCCCAAAAAATTCCTGACTGATATCAACTCCTGGGTGATGCACGTTTAAGTAGGTGAAGCGCGACGGTTGCCCCACCTGCTGCGGATGAACGACCGGAAACTCACAGCCTTGATCCAGCAGCTCGACGGTTTCTAGCAATTGCCCGGACTGAGGATTGAGCCGTAGCCGCCACAGGGTTCCTTTGGCTGCGGTGTGCGTCTTTCCGGTGGTGACTTCTTGAAGGTATTGGTTGGTCTGAAAATCGCGATAACGCACCAGATCCACTACCACAACGCCGTCAGCATCGACGTAACCATTCCCAAAATGCCACTGATACCAGGGTTCGACCTGACTGCGGCTGACGACCTCCAGGCTTTCCCGATCGAGTACCAGAACTTGAGTCCCTTTTTCGGGTTGCCAGGTGAGTGATTCACTATAGGTCTTGAATCTGAGCAACACCGGAAACGGATTAAGGTGAACCGGAGGTGCAAAAAAGACTAGATAGCGACCTGCCAGGACAAAATCGTGAATCATCGGCAGACCTTCAAGGGCGATCGCATTTTGTTTCACAATTTGCCCGGACGCATTGCTGCGATAGACATTCAACGTTCCCGTCTTACCGTAGGAGATACCAAAGTTATAAATTTCCCCTGTATGCGGATCGCGTTTAGGGTGAGCGGAGTAGCGCAGATCTCGGTGCAGTTCGCCCAGGTCATCTTCTCCAAAGGTATCCAGGGTTTGCAAATCTAGCGCGTGAGGTTTGCCGCCTTCCCATAGGGCCAGCAGTTTATCGGGGAGAGCCAACACAGACGTGTTTCCAGCATTCTTTGCGTCACGGAGAAACCGTTGCCAAAAGCCACCCGATGGCATACTGCCGTAGCCTCCAAACAGCCACTTGCCAGCCTTTTCTTCTGCCTTGTAAGCTTCGGTCTGGACAAAGCGATAAGTTCCGGTTGCGCCTGCGGGGGTAAAGTGAATACCCAGAATTGCACCATCTCCGTCAAACCAGTGTCCTGCCTGGTATTCCCCTCTTGCTAGGCGACCTGGGCCGTTGCGGTAAAGGGAACCGTGTAACCCTGGAGGAAGTTTGCCTGATAACGCTTCCAAAGGAGTGAGTGGAAATTCTGAAATGGGAGAGGCGATCGCATTTTCAGCCGTTTGAGGAATTGCCTTAGCCCAGGCGCGAGTCTGTGTTCGGGGAGCAGTGCTAACCATGCCAGTTCCAATCATTACGACGTAACCAAAGCTTTTTTAACAAAGCTTTTTACAGTGGCAGTTTTACCCTAAAGGTCGTGCCTACATTTAGTGTACTCTCTACTTCAATTTGACCGTTGTGTAGAGCAACGCAGCGCTTAGCGATCGCCAAACCCAGCCCTGTACCTTGAATGTTGGTTACATTTTTGGCGCGATGAAACGACTCAAATAGACGCGGCTGGTCTTCTGGTGGAATGCCAATGCCCCAATCTTGCACTTCCAGCACAACTTCCGTCTCCTGATAAGTTAGCCTGACTTGAACTGTGCTGTCTGACGAGGAGTACTTGAGCGCATTGGACAGCAGGTTGCTTAAGACTGAGCGAAACAGCTTTTTGTCTAACCCGATAGAGGCAGGCAAACCCTGGCAGGTGAACTCAATAGCTCGCCCAGCACCAATGCTGCCCTGAACTTCTTCGATCAGGTCGCGACAAAACTCCTCTAAATGAATCAGCTCTAAACTTAGCTTGGCTTTTCCACCCTCGACTTGTCCTAATAGGGACACATCATCCAATAGGTAAACAATGTGAGCGATCGCCGTTTTGAGGCGGCGAAAGTGCTTTTGCTTCTTTTCTTCAGTTAAGAATTGGCTGTAGTTTTCTAACATCTCAGCAGACAGCAAAATCGTACTCATTGGAGTGCGAAACTCATGAGATGTCATGGAAATAAAGCGAGATTTGAGTTCGTTGAGTTCCCGTTCTCGGGTTAGCGCTTTGCGAATTTCTTGCTCTACTTGCTTGCGGGCAGTGATATCTCGGCTAATTCCCCGATAGCCCTGTAACTTTCCCTGCGCGTTAAAGATCGGCGAACCGCTGGTTTCTAACACAACGGATTGTCCAGCTCTGTGTAAGAGCCTCTCCTCCAGGTTGGTAAACGGCTCCTGCCTGGTAACGTAAAAGTTGATCAGAGTGGCAAATCGTTTCGCTTCATCTGGTTGCATCAGATCAAAGGCTGTTTTGCCGAGCAGTTCTTCTGGCTCGTAGCCCAACACCTGGTTGACTTTAGGGTTGATATAAACAAAGCACTGGTTGAGGTCAACTTCCCATACCCAATCGCTGGTTTGCTCGACCAGATTCCGAAACTTTTCCTCGCTTTGTTGCAGAGCGGCGATCGCCTGTCTGCGTTCGGCGATCGCTGCCGGATATTGAACTAAATCGTGTTGCTGTTGCTGAATTTGTTGGGTGTAGATTGAGAAAAAATCACCTAAACCTGGAGCTTCTGTTAACAAAACATCGAGATGGTCCTGCGCTCGCTTATCCATTTCGTAACTAACTTCAGGATGTGCCTCCATCCAGAGGTGACATGTTTTTACATACGCAATGAATGTAATTAAGTTTTGGTAGTCCCCTGCTCTCAAAAGGTGACGCAATGTGCTGTAACAAAGGGCTGCTTGGTCCCGTTTTAAGAAAATTGTGACCGAACACCAGAGCACACCCTTCTCCAAAGCAGAATTAGATTCTGGAAAGTTTGACAGTTTCGGCTGGGCTAACAAGAACTCTAAATGCTGGTTGATTTCAGCCTCAGTTGGAATTGGAGAGGCTAGCAGTTCTAGAATCTGCTGCGCTTGCCAGCCCAAGAGTCGCAAGGCGCAACTGTGACAGACCATGCAGTAGGGCACGATGCAGTAGCGCGACAGGTAAGCAAACAATTTTTCCTTGAACAAAACAGGCAGGGGATTGTCCAGGTAGAACACTAAGGTTTGCTGCCAAAGAGTTGACAAAACCTGGGAATCGTTTTGAGCAGGGAAAAAAAAAGGCGGGACAAATCCTAGCTTTTCGGCAATCTCAATCTGGATTGCTTCAATAGTGGAACTGTGATCAACTGATTCGGATGAATCTAGACACAACCTTTCAGACAATCGGGCTGGCGGCTCCTCAGAGACTCGAAAAATGCACAACCTTTCTGCATCTGTGGTAGAGCTAATGTGAATCTCAACGGTGTTGTTGTCCTGTTGTCTAACGGTTAAAACGACTTCAGAAGTTGCTTGCACAGCTTGCTCAAACTGCTGGCAGTCTTCTAAAGACCAGTTTCCCTGAACCGCTAGCTCAGAGAGAAGCTGTTGACACTGGGGCTGAGTTTGCAACCAGCTATCGGAAATTTTCCAAAGCTGGGTCAGCTTTGAGTTAAATAGCGTTAGCGTGCTAGATGAATCAAATAAAGCGATCGCATTGTCTACCTGCTCTAGAATCAGGTTGAAACTGGGGGAAAGGGGCGATCGCATAACGTTACCTGAAGTTCAAATTTTAATGGCAAGTGAAGCTGCCCGCTTTATGAATCACTTTCAAGACACGAGGGCCTGAAAATGGCTTTTTATAGGAAGATAGCTTGTAGAAGAGGGAATAATAGACCGCCAAAATACTCAAGTTTTACCAGCGATATGTATAGACTTAGTTAAGAGTCAGTGCTTTTGCGGAGGGAAATCCAAGCGGTTCTAGCCAATAGCAGATCGCCTCAACTTCTAAGGGTAATGGGCAAATCTCTAATTGGCTTCGTTGTGGCTGTCATAGGACAATAAGCAAAACAATCGCGGCAGGCTTTCATCCATTGACGATTGGAGATTTGCTGAAGCGAATGATTGCACTCGATCGCCCAACTCGCTGACCACTGTTACCCGTTCGCTTTCACCGCTAGTGGAGCAATTCCTGCCAGATCTAGAATTTGTGGAATCAAATCTTCGCGTTTGACGGCCATCATGTGGACGCCTTGACAAAGCTGACGAGCAAGCTTTACTTGCTCTGCGGCGATCGCCACACCTTCTTGCAGCGGATCAGTCGCTCGCTCCAATCGATCAATAACTGCGTCGGGAATCTGTACGCCTGGTACGTTGCGGTTGATAAATCGAGCATTCTTGGCTGATTTCAGCAGGAAAATGCCCGCTAAAACTGGTTTGTTGCAGCTCACTGCAACCTGATCCATAAACTTTTCCAGGCGATCGAAATCTGAAATCAACTGGCTCTGGAAAAACTGTGCCCCTGACTCTAGCTTGCGCTCAAACCGCCGCTGTAGCCCTGACCAACTGCCACACTGAGGGTCGATCGCCGCTCCTGCAAACAGCTCCGTCGCGCCATCAGGCAGCGGTTTCTCATTAAAATCCAATCCCTGGTTGAGCTTATCAATCAGCTTCAACAAACGCACCGATTCCAAGTCAAACACACCTTTTGCCGTGGGGTGATCGCCCGCTTTGATCGGGTCGCCCGTCAGCGCCAAAACGTTGCGAATACCGAGAGCCTGTGCGCCCATCAGATCTGCTTGAAGGGCAATGCAGTTGCGATCGCGGCAGGCCATCTGACAAACTGGCTCAATCCCCTGCTGGAGTAAAACCACCGACGAAGCCAGCGACGACATTCGCAAAACTGCCCGACTACCATCGGTGATATTGACGGCATGAACGCGATCGCGTAGTAGCTTGGCCATCTCAATCATGTGTGCCGGATTTCCCCCCTTGGGCGGCATCACCTCAGCCGTAATCAGAAATTCTTTGGCTTGAGCAGCAGTGCGAAGTCGAGAGCTAGGGGTTGAGGATTGGGGGTTAGGGTGTGGGCAATCGGACATTGCGGCAGTCAGAGGGGTAGGGAGCAGGGGAGAGAGGTGAAGATTTGTAGTTTTACGCTAAAGTCGGTCGCCTACAAGGGGGTAGAGTAGCCCAGAGCAGACTTGACTTTTGCCAGGGTGACATTGGCGATCGCCTCTGCCTGTTCTCGCCCCTGACGCAATACCGACTCCAGATACCCCTTATCTGCCATGATTGCATGATATTTGTCCTGAATCGGCTTTAGGGCGGCGATCGCTGTCTCAGTCAACAGCGGTTTGAACTGCCCCCAGCCCATTTCCCGGCACTCTTCTGCGACGGCTTCCTTTGTTTGGTTGGAAAGAATCGTGTAAAGCGTCAGTAGATTGTTGCACTCGGGACGCTCTGGATCATCAAAGGTCAGCCCGCGAATGGGGTCAGTTTTGCAGCGCTTAATTTTGTGCTGAATTTCCTCTGGCGAATCTAGCAGGTTAATCCGGCTTAGCTCCGACGGGTCAGACTTTGACATCTTCCGGGTGCCGTCTGTCAGACTCATTACCCGTGCCCCTTCCTTACGAATCATCGGATCGGGCAATTTTAGAATCGGCTGGTTTTCCTTACCAAACTGATAGTTGAGTCTCGCCGCAATGTCTCGCGTTAGTTCTAGGTGTTGCTTTTGGTCTTCACCGACGGGCACCTTGTCTGGCTCGTAGAGCAAAATGTCTGCCGCTTGCAGTACCGGATAGCACAGCAGCCCTGCCCCTACATTTTCGCCTTGTTTGATCGCTTTCTCACGATACTGCACCATGTCGTAGAGCCAGTTTAGCGGCGTGATGCAGGTCAGCAGCCATGACAATTCGGTGTGAGCAGGGACATGTGACTGCACAAAAATCGTGGCGCAGTCCAAGTCAATCCCACAGGCTAAGTAGGTTGCTGCCACTTTGTAGGTGCTTTCAGCTAAAGCTGCCGGATCGTGAGGGACGGTCATGGCGTGCAGATCAGCCATGAACAAAAAACTGTCGTAGTCGCGCTGGATCTCTACCCAGTTGCGAATTGCGCCAAGGTAATTCCCCAAATGGAGATCGCCAGTGGGTTGAATTCCAGAAAGAACGCGCTGTTTGCCCATAGGTATAAAGTGAATCCGGCTGAGGAGCATGCTAATTGATCAAGCCCTTACTTTTCTATCACTACCCACGCTGCAAACTCAACTGGATATGTAGCAATTCTAAGTGGGTTGTGAGAGGCGCACCCCCTGAGATGCGCCTCTCACAACCCGCTCGTCTGACAACTAATTTCTGATACCAATTCTCTTTAAGTTCCCTTTAAGGCTGCATATTTTGGAGCGGGGCACGATCCAAAATATGCAGCTTCATGTAGAAACGGTATGACAACTAAATTGTAGGACTGATATCTAATTGATATCTAATTGATATCTACTGATATCTATGGTGTTCTAAAAATACCACTTAATAATAGGTTGCTTCACCAGCATTGACAGCAGGTTGACTGCGAGTTGTCACAAAAAATTCAATCTTCAGGCTACCAATTTGAATCAGGTCACCGTCTTGAAGCGATCGCCGCTCCATCACCGGAATGCGCCGTCGATTGACCAGGGTGCCGTTGCTGCTGCCAATGTCAGTAATGCTAAATCCTTCATTGCGGTGGTGGCTTATCACGGCATGACAGCGAGACGCAGAAGGGTCTTGAACTGTAATCGCACAGGTTAAACTTCTGCCGATTAGCCAGCTAGAAGCGATCGCCGTGTTGTGGCTAATTTCAGACTGCATCAAGTTGGTGATCAGAAAAGACGTTCGCCCGATGGCGACTGCCTGAATGTAGCAAGAGGATAGCTGACAGCGTTGTTGAGCCTGTAAAACGGGTCTAATTAGCGTCGCAACTTGGTCAATATTGAAGTCGCAGTCTGCACAAAGAGAGTCGGACAGCGACGGATTTTGCTCTAAAAAAAGGAGAGGACAAGGATTAGACACGACAGAAGATTGCAAAGGTGACATGTTTGCTAGCCAATTCTGCTCAATTTGAGTTGAAGAGAATCATCGAATTTCACGACTTATCTGTAAAACTCTTACAAACTAAATTGCCCCCTATCTAGTGTGATCAACTATGCAAGAAATTCTCCCCTGAAATAAAAGATGCAGTTTGATTGGTTAAAAGTATTTATTTGATATTTTTAAGTATGAATTGGTTGAAAAATAGACCTTAAAACACACCTTTGATAAGTCACTGCTCAGGATAATGAGATGGCTGCAAGTCTAAGACAAAGCTTTAAATCCTAAGCGTCAATCAATTTGCGATCGCCATAATATGAGCAATTTCTACTTCGTATCTGGATCGTTAATTGAGTGATTTAGTCTTCTCTGTAGTTGCACTGATGCACAAGCTATGGAGCATTAAATGCCAGAATCACGGGGTTTGGCAATCCTAACCTGTAGCAAGTTCATCGAAACTTTACAGATATTCTATATCTTTGGATTTTCTTAAAGCTGCTTTGAATAAAATCTCTTAAGGATAAAACGAGAGAATACGTATTAGTAAATAGCTCAATCTCGTATAAAAAATCTGAAGAATTGTGAGAAAGGATCTCAACTTCAACTGTAATCTTTCTACTACTCTTTAATGGCTTTACAGATCATATTTTCTATGCCTTCTAAGCTTTGAGAACTTGCTTGATATTTGAGGTAGCCTGATACGCCATCTAAAGTGGTTTCTGAAAAAGTCTTTTTTTGCTTTAAGAGAATTCTGTTTGCTATGGCGATCGCCAGCAATTTCTACCCTGTCTCCTATGATGAGTCTCTCGTCAAGCTTCAAGGATGATCACTTGACCTTCACGGGTTAGCTTCGTTGTTTACAGTTTTTATGCGATGAAGATTGACTAAATACCCGGAGATAAGATTTAATTCTGCAATGCGACTTTGACAGAGCGAGTTCTTGTCAGTTGCAGACCCAAAAATTTAGTCGCGCTATCGAAAGTTGTTGCAGCAACTCCCGATAGCTAACCCTTTCGACTGTCACAGCAGTCTGGGGGCTGAAGGTATTTTATCCCTATTTTCAGCCGCCCCAGCTTGCAATGGAAACGCATCGGGGCGGCTGAATTTTTGGGTTTTCCTGCCGTTGTTTATTTCAAGGAAAACCCTATGCATTCCAACTTAATTACCCAGCCAGTAGCGTTCACTGGGACGCTACAACCCATTCCCTTATCCGTTGCACCACGACTGCAACCTACTGCGGCTGGGCAGCCCTGTCGTGAACCCATTCGACATTTGCTAATTGGCTCACCCACGCTGATGCAACACACGATTCACCAGCTCCACAACTTGCACTACGCCGAAGCAGGGCTATGGAGTCCGACGATCGCCCTCCCCAACGCCGAAACCACGATCACGCTTAACCCCGGTGAAGTGTTGAGAATTTTGCTGCGCTATGTGGCGATCGGGGATGTAGTAGAGTAAGGTTTGATTCTCTTCAGTGAGATAGAGGATGTTTGAGCGGTAGCAAGTATCCGCTGTAGGGGCGCAGCATTCGGCAGATAAACCCTGGAAACCAACTAGAGACTTTTGCCCGAATGCTACGCCCTATGCAGTTCTGGGGGGAGGCAATGAATTGCGTCTTCACATTGCCCAATACTGTCTACGACTCATTTGGAGAAGCGATCGCCCTGCCCATCGCACCAATCTGACTGCTATCAAACATTCACAAGTGATGGTTCGTATACAAGCACCATCAAGCTGTCTGAAGGAACTGTCTCCATCGCATATGTTTTGCCTTCAGCATCAGAAAAATCAATTAAATAAGCCTGATTTTTGAAGCTTGTAAGCACAGTACCAACCTGCCCCCGTTTAAGTAGAATTGATTGCTTCGTTTCTTTGTGAATGGCTTGAATTTCGTCCGTTAAGGCAACTACGTCATATTCTTTAATCATTATTACTTTCCCTCACCTATCTACAGGATAAACGTTTGTCAACCTAGGAAAGTTTTCACCTGTTTGTACAATCCAACACGCCAACACTAAAGATGAGCCAGCCTCCGTCACCATTGAGAACTTAACGTCGTAGTGGGTGCCATACTGATCTAGTTTATAGATTACTGCTTCATCTCGAATGGCTGAAGTTAGTAAAGCAGCTTCCAGAACTTCTTTGTTCTCTGAAGTAATTCCTAGTTTATTTCTAAACATTATGGCTTTGTCTTTCCCTTTAGGATGCTGCAAATTTAGTGAGTATCGTTCGAGCTTATCGCCTAGCTCTGCCCGATCGCCATTTGGTAATCTCATTCACTTCGCACCCTTCAGGGCTACGTCAACTGATAAATTCTATTGCTCAAGCAATGGTCGAGAATGTTTTTGAGGCTAGCAGAGATCTAGCGATCGCCTACTAATTTCCACAAATTATCAGGAGGAGCGATCGCCCCCTTCATCCCTCATCCCTTATCCTTGCCGTCACCATCCTTTCCTCAATTTCTGCCCAAATTCCCGGTGACGCACGCACGGCGGCATCCTTGCATCGAACGATTAGCTCATTGGTATAAAAGTAATCATTCAGAGCGTATACTTCATCTTCAGAAAGCTTTGCTACTTCTGGACCAAGATGTAGTGCCTCAAGCCAAAGTTGCAAGGTTTGGTCGTCAAAGGCTCGTCGCACTTCATAAGGCAGATTATCATCTAGCACTTGAACTCTAAGTACTTCAAGTCTGGTAATTAAGTCAGCGAAGTTAACAGATTTAAAGATTTTTATTTTTCTAAGTTCGTAGGCAAGGGCGAGAGCAAGAACGAGAGTATGGTCACGGGCGAGGACAAGGGCACGATTGCGGACAAGAGCAAGGGAACGGACGAGGTCAAGGTCAAGGGACTGGGCAAGTCTGAGGGTAGGAGCGAGGGCGCGGTTAAGGGCGCGGTCAAGGACATAGGCGAGATAAATGGCTACTGCTCGTTTAGCTGCTGGATTAAAGTTCTCTTCAGAACCTTCTGTTGCTTCCTCCGCCCATTGCAGTAAGGCTTGTAGCTTGTGCGTGTTGAGATAAGCCTGTGCTTGCTGATCCATTAATAGAATCAGATTGTCTGTTCCACCCCGCATGAGTCCGGCTACTAATAGAAAGACTTCTCGCCAGCGTTCATCAGTGAGATGCTGCTGAACCAATAGCTCAATCTGTCGATGGTCATCGAGGTATTGTGCGGTGAGATATTCTTGTAGCGACAGGTGGGAGAAAGAATAGGTATCTTCTGCCCGTTTTACTAAAATTCCCTGCTGTACTGCGATCGCATCCAAAACTGCTTCACCGTCTAGATGCTTCGGAGCATTCAAATTGCTGGCTAGAAAGGTTTTAATTCTTTCAACAACGTCTCGCTGAGAAAAAAATAGGCGATCGGATTCAAAACCTTGATAGGCAATCTCAGAGAGCAAAATTTCCTCCAGCTCAATACTCAATCCTTCATAAATGTTCTGTTGATTCTCCAAGCGTTTCTCTGCGGCCCATTCTTCTAATAAAATCCGCAATGCCTTTCGATATAACACACTACGATTGTTAGGGAAACTTTGAGAGCGGTCATAGACTAGACAAAGAAAAGTCAGCAACAGCGGTGTGTGGGCTAGCTCTTTGCTCCCCTGATTATCTGGCTTCTGTAAAGCATTCCAGCATTTCTCAGACGTTTTTGCCTTGCGGTCTTCTTCGGTCTGAAACCAGTTCTGAATAAACTGTTGAATTTGTGCATCATTAAAGTCTGCCATTGCCACATCCGTAAAGCGGCAAAACCCACCGTGGTATGCAGCAGTACGACAAGAGACAATGTAGCGGTTTTGGTCGTAGCGATCGACGAAATCCTGGATTTTAACAACTGCTTGGTTCAAATTATTCATGGGTACTTCATCTAGCCCATCCAGTAAAACCAGCAAACATCCTTGTTCCAAAGCTTTGCAGGTAAATCGCTTTGCATCTGGAAAACCACAGGTTTGAAATTCTTCAACAATAATCTTGACTAAATCAATTTCATTAGAGGTAAGACGCTTTAGCTCAATCAATACAGGAATACAGTGATGTTGAAACTTGCTATCCCTATCTTTTAAAGCTTCTAAACCTATTCGGCGCAAAAAGGTGGATTTACCCGCACCCGGTCCACCTAACACCATAAGAAACTGTTCAGTACTAGCAACTTTCATCCCTTGGCGTTCACTCTCTGATTTAGTTTGGGAATGCCGCTGCTGCTTTTCTCGATAAGCAGCCTCCAGTGACTCAATAGAGGCAAACTGACGAATCTCTGCATCATCTAAGAAACGAATGGTAGTGTAGACAGTCCCTAGATCTACAGGTTTTCGCATTCCTAATACTTTTAATAAACAGTGCCGCTCTCTGTAATTCTCAATGTATTTCTGCGATGCATCAAAAATCCTCTGTCGAATGCCTGCATCTATATCTTTGCCAATCCAACTAAACAGATTGCCTCCACCCTTTCAGCCTGTTTCTATGACAAGCGATGCTAGTTGGTTGGCAGCGGCGGTGAGAGCAACCGTTGTTAAAGGATCAACCATACTAGTAGAGAAAATGTTGGAATTGACTCTAGGATAAGCGATCGCTCTAGGAGAAGGCTAGTTACCTCAAATCCTTGATGCAGACAAGTAGTAACGGTTCGCAATTGCAAAAGAAGTAATTTGCCTATCCGCTCGGTGAATTCTTATACTCGTCCATCGAATTCACGAACCTGTTTATTAAATTTGCAAACCCATTTCTTGAATTCGTGTACCCGCTTGTTGAATTTCTATACCCACTCGTTGAATTTGCAAACCCATTTATCGAATTTGAGTAGGCTACATCCTTGATCAAGAAAAGTGACGACCGAAGTTTTACGGTTATTTTTTGCGAGAGAGACAAAATTAGCAGAAATTTTCGGGTAAATCACCAGTGTCAAAGGGCGATCGCCTCTCTTATCTTGGCAATGTCAACCAACTATTCGGGGTGTTAATCATGCCACGCTTAAAGCGCAGTTCCACTGTTTTAGATAAAGCTGAGCGTCGAGCCGCCGCACTGAAATCAATTAGTTTCTCTCTTGATTTGGGTAATGGGTTAACTCTCGAAACCTTCAGCGAGTTGATTCAGGATATGCAAGACAAGCTAGAAGCTTACAATATGGCTCTTTCTGCGGTCGATGCAGCCCACAGCAAAGTGGAAGAAGTAGAGCGATCGCTGCGAAATTTATCTGAACACATGCTCTTGGGCGTTGCGGTTAAGTACGGCAAAAACAGCCTTGAGTATGAGATGGCGGGCGGCACCCGCAAGAGCGATCGCAAGCGCCCTGTGCGAAAAGCAAAAGTAGTGGCGATCGATTCTGAAGCCGTTTAGGCGACTACGGTCCTTCAAAATTAAACGCAAATAACCTGTAATCGTTTTTGAGAGAAGCGCGAAAACCATCTTTATCTCGAAAACAATTTTGTTTTTCAAAATACAGAATGATCCGTTTGAGTACTCGTAATATTGCTGCTACTCAAGGATATATGTTCAAAAGCTCATATTTTTCTTGATAGCAAATCTTGCATGGATTGGGTTTGTAAAAGGGTTAACAATCCGATAGCTTGAGTATTCGAAAAGTTGGGCTTTAGCTCATCAGGTGAATGTTTAAGCTATCTATCTTTAACCCATATTTCACCCACATCTAAAAGCAATTAATTTGAGGAATGTTTGAAAAGGTCAGTCTCTAGCCTAAAGGCTGTAGGAGCGTAGCATTCGGTAGATAAACTTCGGTACAAACCAAAAACTTTTGTCCGAATGCTACGCCCTTACGGGGAATACGCTAAATCCCTACAGAAGGTTATTTACTGTTTTTCGAGTTTCCTCCAAAAGAATCTAACCCAGGCATTAATGCTGTCTATTTTAAGATACGAATTCTGACATTCGGTCAGGCTTTGTGTACTTGTTCTCCTGTGTCTCCCTGTAAAGGACTTTGCGATGAAAGTGCAGCGAAAAGGAACTCGCCAGAAATGGTGGAATCGTTCCAAACAAATCGGATTTGCTTGCCTGAGTGCGTTGTTGATTGTAGGAACCTGGGGAATTAAATCCCTGGCTCAAGGCCCGGTTCCCACCAATGGCAGCGGCGAATCGTCTTATGTGTTGTTGGCAACACCAGAAACGACCCATCTAGGATTTTTTAGCGTCGATTTGCCGCCTGTGCTGCGGGTAAAGTCGGGCGACACGGTGACTTTCTCCACCTTTCCCAACGTCGGAGAAGAGGCGCGTCCAGGGCGATCGATTGAGGAATTGGTGGCATCAGCCGATGCGTTGGCAAACGAACGCAAGCTGATCGGACCCCACTCCCTCACTGGTCCGGTTTACGTCGAAGGGGCTGAACCGGGTGATGTGCTGGAGATCAAAGTTAAAGAGGTCGTGCCTTCAATTTATGCGGGGCAGATCGTGTTTCCGGGCGATCGCAGCCTGGGGCTTTTGCCCGAAGAATTTCCGCAGGGCACCATCAGTCACCTGTATGTAGATTTGGCGAACGAGACAACCAGTTTTGCTGAGAATGTAACCCTTCCCGTTAAACCTTTCATGGGAATCATGGGCATTGCGCCGCCTCCAGATTTTTCTGCCAGCAATCCAGAAGCAGGCGATGCCTGGGAAATTCGCCCCGAACGGATTGACACATTAGATGGATTGCGCCGCGTCTCCAGCGTTCCGCCTGACCTGTGGGGCGGCAACATGGACAATAAAGAGTTGACGGCTGGCACTTCTCTGTTTGTCCCGGTGTTTAATTCGGGGGCGCTGTTCTCAACCGGAGATGGTCACGTCAATCAGGGCAATGGTGAAGTCGGCTTGACTGCATCCGAAACGGCAATGCGAAGCGTGACCGTGCAATTTATCGTCCACAAAGATCTGGATTTGATTCGTCCGATCGCTGAAACGCCAACTCACTTCATGACAATGGGCTTTGACCCGAATGTAGATAAGGCGATGAAGATTGCGACTCGTGACATGGTGGATTTGTTGGTCAAGAGTACGGGTTTGACTCGCTTGCAGTCCTATTCTTTGTCCAGCCTGGCAATGGATTTGAACATCACGCAGGTGGTGGATATCAACCGGGGCGTTCACGCGCTGGTGCCCAAGTCGATTTTTACCAACTACACCCCGATTGCTGAGCTACAGGGAATGGTTCAAACGGAGCAGCCATAGAGCAACTTTGAACTGTGAAATAAAGGAATACATAGGATGGGCGAAGCAAAGCGAAATCTATGCGGGCATTGGGCTTTGCGCTAATTCATTTAACCTATGAGCTAAGCAGAATCAGGCTCAAGATGGGGTGGCGTAATGGAATCGATGTGGGTGTTGGGTTCCGCTTTGCTTCACCCAACCTACTTTTAAGTCGGTGTTAGTTGATGTGTTAGGAGAGATCTTCATGAAAATGGCTTTTTCGTCGTTTACCGTTCCCGCTCTGGAGTCCCCGATCGCCGGAATTAAATCGACATTATTCAAAACAGGGACAGTAGCAACTGCGGTGATGGTTGTGGTCACGCTGATTTGTGTTGGAATCTGGGTTACGCCTCTGCAAATTCCGTCACTGTCGCAGCTCCATCTGCCTGTTGGAAATGGATTGCCAGCAACCTATCATCAGGCAATGCAATTGCGGCAGCAGGGTGACTTAATCGGAGCGTTGAATTACCTGGAGCAGGCAGCGATCGCCTCTCCCCAAGCGGTTCCTGTTCTTTATGAATTGGGACGAGCTGAGTTTCAACTGAGTCAGGTAGAAGATGCGATCGCCCACTATCGCGAAGCGCTTGCCCAAGATCCAGACCATGCCGCTTCTGCTTATCGGCTAGGCAGCATCTTAGTGACGCTGGGCAGTGTCGACGAGGGAATTGAATATCTCCAGCATTCTGTTGCCGTTGCGCCAACTGCGCTGACCTACTACGACTTAGGAATTTCGCTAGGGCGACGGGGCGATCGCCAGGGAGAGATTGAGAATTTGAAACAAGCGATCGCCCTTCAGCCTGACTACGCAGATGCTCATTTGAACTTGGGCATCACCTACGCTCGGCTGAATGACGTTCCCCATGCCAAGCAATCTCTTCAAATAGCACGAGATCTCTATCAGGAAGAAATCGAGAAACTTGAACACGCCCATCTAGGACAAAACAGCCTGGATGCGCGTATTATCGATCAGATGATTGCGGCGCTTGATTCAGGCTGCGGTGTTCAATGCTGGCAACAAGGCGTTCATGGTGCATAATCTTGGAGAGATGGGGTGAATCACGTCTTTCCAGAGGAAGACGCACAATCCTGCAAAGACGCGATTAATCAAGTCTTTCAAGGAAATATGAGCAGAGACGCAATTTATCGCGTCTGGACAATCGGGATCAGGATCATTAATGGTTTGGTGCTATGCAGTGGTGTGAATGTACAACGTGTGATCCGCTTCAGGGAAAGTTGCCTGACCCTACTCCACAACCGCCATCCAACAAACTGCGGCTGTTGGGACTTGGGCTGTTGCTAACAGGTGGCTTTGCCCTGGCAGAATACGGCATGAGCTGGTTGAGCCACAGTTTGGCGTTGGTGGTTGACTCGGGGCACATGTTCTCGGACTGTCTGGCGATGGCGCTGTCTCTGGGGGCAACCTGGTTAGCCCGGTTTGCTGCCAGTCGGCAAATGACGCTTGGCTCCCAACGAGCAGAACTACTGGCTGCATTGGCAAACGGAATTGGGCTGGTGGTGTTGGCAGTCTGGGTTGCCTGGGAAGCGATCATTCGGTTTCAGAGTGAGCATCCCGCAATTATTAGTGAAATGATGCTGCTGACGGCGATCGTTGGGTTGGGCTTCAATCTGGTCACGGCTTCGCTGTTGCACAACCACAGCCACGCTGATTTAAATATCCGAGGTGCGTTTCTGCACGTATTGGCAGATACCGTTAGCTCAGTGGGCGTGATTTTGGCAGCGCTGTTAATCTGGCTGCTGCACTGGGATTGGGCAGATGAAGTGATTAGCCTGATTACCGCTGGGCTGATTGCACTTGGAGCATTGCCGCTAATTCGGGAAAGCCTTCGATCGCTGCGCCAACCTTCCCTCTAAAGCAATCAACGTATAAAGTAGGGGCTTGGCACTGCCAAGCCCCTACAAGTTCTGCCTCGCAACGAGGAGAAGTTATACCAAATCTGTCTGTAGAGTCGCGGTGTTGGTAGGGTAGAGTCGCGGTGTTGGTAGGGTCGAAGCATTTGGTCACAATCCCTGCCACTGAAGCACAATTCCTTTACTGAATGCTACGCCCCTTGTATGTAAGCGCCAGCATCAGCGAGACTGCTGATAGACCCTGTCAGGAGTGAAGTACTCTGATTCGCCCCTAGGGATAACCAAGCCTGTACGTAGATTAGACCTCAGCCTGACGGTGCGCTTTGTTTCCGCTCCAGCGGAGTCTGAACAAGTATCACAGAGTGGTT